>JAJXYI010000558.1 GCA_021780625.1 bacterium
GATTTCGACGGCTCCGATGAAACGGGTTTTAGAGCTCACGTTGCGTGGGATTGCGCTGGAAGAGTGATGGGAAGGTGATTGCGGAACCGTGCTGCGCATCGGCGCTGGCGTCCACCTGTGTCGACCGGGTGACGGCACCTTTCGAATGCGAGCCCACCGGATCGCGGAACGCCACGGGCACGTTCCGGCCCAGGCTCAGGTCGATGCGCGCCAGCGGATTGTCAGGAGTGGGCTTCATGGCGTCGCAGATGTAGTCGAAGTAGGCCAGCTGCCGGAAGAAATCCTCATGCGTGGTGAACTCGACGCTCTGGCAGACCGGCGAGCGGACCTCGATCAGGCCGTCGCTCGCAAAGCGCGCCAGCGAGATGACGCGGAAAAGTGAATACAGATGCTGGCTCTCGTAGCGCGCCTGGGCAATCAGGGAGGCCACGGCGTCCATGCCCTGGATCGGCTCAAAGCGACCGTTCTGCCTCGCCAGATGCACCCCGTCGAGCCACGGCAGCTGCTCGATGAACGACCGGGCATAACCGTCGCCCTGGAAGACCACGCCGTCGCGGGCCGCGAAATACATCGTCGGCGCGCTGGAGCCGTCCTGCACCATCACGCGCGCGACCGGGGTGCGCTCGTTGAGCTTCACGACCAGCGTATCCGGAAAGCGCTTCTCGAGCACAGCCACCCGCACCTGGCCCGAGGCGAGCAACCGCGACTGGAGCTGGGAGAGATTCAGCTCCATGAGACTCGCGGTCTTCGGGATCGCCAGCGTTTTCGCCGCCCACTCCGCGGTGAGCACTCCGTCGGTCGTGAAGTCGGGCATGGGTTTCACCGGGCCGACATCGTCGGCGCGTGCGATGCTCGCCGGGTGATACTCAATCGCGGTGATCAGCGACACGGCGCCCCAGGTGACCGCGCCCGCGAAGGCGACGCCGGCGACCACCTTCGCGATCGCAATCGTATAGCGCCGGCGCCCGGTCTTCGACATGGCGCGCGGAGCGACCTCCTGGGGAATCTCCCGCCAGGAACGCGCCGTTGGAAAGATGCCGGGCTGTTCGCTCATCGACCTAGATGCCTCCCGCCGCCTTGAACCGCTCCAATGCCGGCACAATCAACTCACGCACCAGTGCCGTGTAGTCGAGTCCCGCGCAGCGTGCGCTCATAGGCAGCAAGCTGGTGTCTTTCATGCCAGGGAGCGTGTTGATTTCGAGGAAAAAGAGTTCGTTTTTCTCGGAAAGCATGAAGTCCATCCGCGCGTAGTCCCTGCAGCCGCACGCGCGGAACGCCGACTCCGCCGCACGGCGCGCCTCGGCCGCCGTTTCCTCAGGAATCGGAGCGGGCACGAGGTATTCGGTCAGTCCCTTCGTGTACTTGGACGTGTAGTCGAAAAGTCCCGACTTGGGCCGGATCTCCACGACGCCCATCGCGCGGCCGTTGAGCACGCCCACGGTCAGTTCGCGGCCGACCACGCGCCGCTCGACGAGCCATTCACCGGGCTCGATGTCCGACAGCGCGGTCTCCAGTTCGGCCCGGGATCCGATGACCCTCAGCCCCACACTGCTGCCATTGCACGAGGGCTTCAGGATCAGCTGCTCCCCGAGCTCCCCCACGATCGCCGCAGCCCCAGGCCGGGAATCTCGGTCGAACGAGATGCCGGGGCACACCCGGACGCCCTGCTCAACCACCCGCTGCTTGGTGCGGACCTTGTTGAAGCAGACTTCCGACGACGATGCGTCGCAGCCCGCGTAGTGGACGCCCGCCACGTCGAGCAGGCGCTGCATCCCGCCATCCTCGCCGAAGGTGCCATGGAGCGTCGACAGGACCACGTGCCTGAGCGGATCGAGCCCGGCCGGGAGCACCGGCTGGTCGACCTGGAAAAGGCAGGTCGGGAAACTGCGGGCAAGGGCGAGCGCCACCGCCTTGCCCGAGCCTAGCGAAACTTCGCGCTCCGCGGAGGTGCCTCCGCAAAGGACGGCCACGATGGGATGTCTGGACATGAGAAGTCTTCGTTGAAGTGGATGTCGGGTGAAACCGGGTACGACGATCGGAGTTGCCATGGTGTCTGAAGCAAAGAGTTAGAGAACGCGGCTCCAGTCGCCGCCGAAGAGAAGCACCTCCGGCTCGAGCAGGAATCCCGTCTGCGCCCTCACTTCGGAGCGCACGAGGCGCATGAGGGCGATGACGTCTGCGGCGCTTGCAGCGCCGCGGTTGATGATGAAATTCGCATGGACCTCCGACACCTCCGCGTCCCCGACGCGTCGGCCCTTCAGGCCGCAAGCCTCGATGAGTCGCCCGGCGAAATCGCCCGGGGGATTCTTGAACGCACAACCCGCAGACGGTTCGCGAGGCTGGCTCGCCTGGCGCCGCAGGCGGTACGCCTCGATCTTCCGCGCGATCGCCTCGGATTCGCTCTTCGACACGGGGTTGATCAGCGCGCCGAGCGCGACGGAAGTGATCAGCTCGCGGCACGACCGGTAGTCGACCGTCAGCTTGTCGCGCGACACCGTTTCCACCCTCCCCTCGGGGGTCATCAACAGCACCTCCGCGACGATGTCGAACATCCAGCCGCCCATTGCGCCCGCATTCATCCGCAGGGCCCCCCCGACGCTTCCGGGGATGCCCTCGAGAAACTCGAAACCGGCCAGCCCCGCCTTGGCCGCCTGCCCGCACAGGGCCTTGAGGCGAAGCCCCGCCCCGACCCAGATTCGGCCGTCCGGCTGCATCTCAAATCGCGACCATGAGGGATGCGCAAACGAGAGTACGAGGCCGTCCACGCCCTCATCGGGCACGACGAGGTTGGATCCCCGGCCGAGGCACAGGCAGGGCACCCGCTCCCGGCCGGCAAAGAGAACGAGCTGGCGCAGGTCCTCGACCGAGGCCGGCTCCGCGAAGAGTCGCGCCGCTCCTCCCGCCCTCAGCGTGGTCTTCGGTCCCAAGGGTTCCTCGCGTGTAATCCTCGTGTCCGGCGACAGGCTCGCCTTCAGCGACGACGCCCGCGCGTCCCAGGTTCGCTTGCCCAGCCAGGCGCGGGCCATCTGGTCGATATCGCCGGCGCCCACCACCGCGACGTGATCGCCTGGCCGGAGCGAGGCCTCGATCGCCGAAAAACACGCCGCGCCGTCCGATCCGTGGTGATACACCTCCGCCCGGCCCGAGGCGCGGCACGCCTCCGCCAGGTCCGTCGAGCGCCCACCCTCGACCGGGTCCTCGCCCGCCGGATACACGTCGAGCAGGTGCAACGAGTCAGCCGCCGCCAGGGCTCCGACAAAGGCGTCCCTGAACTGGGCTGTGCGGCTGTACCGGTGTGGCTGGAAGGCGGCGACCAGGCGCGCTCCCGGCGGCAGCTGGGCGCGGAGGCTCCCGAGCAGCGCGGCGATCTCCGCGGGATGATGCGCATAATCCTCGATCACCACAAAGTCGGGCCCCGCATGCAGCACCGACTGCCGCCGCCGGACCGGCGGGTAGTCCGCCAGCGCGTCCTCCGACACGACGGCACCCATGCCCTCGGCCGCCGCGAGCGCCGCCGCCGCGTTGGCCGCATTGAATGCCCCCCTCGCCCGCACCCGCGCCCCGGATACACGGTAGCGTCCGCCAAACCGCAGGCGCAGCCCGGCCTCGTCCTGAGCGTCCAAGTGATACGAATACTCGCCCTCGCCGCCGAACCGGGCCGCCCCGGGCAGGCCCGCCGTAAGGCGCCCCGACGCCGCACACGCCTCATTCACCAGGACCATTCCCCGCGTACGTCGAAACAGGTCGCCGAACGTCCGCTCCAGCGCCTCCGGCGTCCGATAGTGATCCGGATGGTCCCAGTCCAGGTTCGTCGCAACCGTGATCTCGGGTGAAAACCGCTCGATCGTGCCGTCGCTCTCGTCGATCTCCGCCACAAGCCAGTCGTTCGATCCCGCCGCGGCCGGCGGCAGCGCCTCGTCTGCAAAGAGTCCGCCCACGATGTAACCCGCCCCAAACCCGGACCGGCGCAGCGCATGCGCAAGCATCGCGGTCGTCGTGGTCTTGCCATGCGACCCGCAGACGGCGACCAGGCGCAGGCCCTTGGCAACCTCAGCGAGCAGCTCGCCCCGCCGTACGATCGGGATCGCGGCGGCCCGAGCGGCCACCGCGGCGGGATGATCCGGCCGGATGGCGGACGAGCAGGCGAGCAGGTCGCAGCCCGCGGGCATCGGCCCCACCGACACGCCCGCGCGCACGAGCTGCAGGCGCATCGCCTCCGTCATCGCGTCGTCCTCTCCGGACACCGACAGGCCGCGCCCAGCCAGGTAGATGGCGAGCGGACCAACACCCATGCCGCCGACGCCGACACAGTGAATCCGTCCCACCGGGCGTCCAAAAAGCCTGATCACCGCGTCGGTCATTGGGTGGCGGAGGCCGTGGCCGGCGGCTGCACATCCGCGCCGCCGTGAGTGTCGCCCGAGGCGATCGCCTCCAGGTCGTCCAGCATCATCTCGAGCGAGTTCGCCCGCTCGAGCCGCTGGAGGTTGGACCGGAACTTCGTCAGCAGCCAGTCGTTGAAAATCGTGTCCCGCACCTCCGCACGAAGCGAGGCGATGAAGGCCTGCTCGATCACGACCCCCGCGCCCTGCTGTTCAACGTAGGCCGCGTTCGCACGCTGATGGTCGTCGGCCGCGTGGGGGAACGGCACGAGGATCCCCGGCGTGCCGCACCGCACCAATTCTGCGATCGTGCCCGCGCCAGCGCGCGAGACGACCAGGTCTGCCGCGGACACGAGCTCAGCCATGCGATCGCAAAACGGAACGAATACCGCCCGCACCGGCACGCCCCCGCGGGAGCGCTGCTCGATCGTCTCGGGCACATCCTTGCCCAGGCCCGTGACGCAATAGACCTGGATCCCATCCGCCAGCAGCGCATTCAGCTCATCGCGCACCCACTGGTTGAGCGCCGCCGCACCCTGGCTGCCGCCGAGCACGGCCAGCACCTTGCCGTGGGGAAACAGGCCGAGCGCGCCGCGCGAGGCCTCGGTCGGGAGGCGCACGATCTCGCGGCGCACCGGAAGACCCGCGTGCCGGATCGCCGAGGGTCGCGCGGTCCGCAGTTCGACGCCCGGCGGAAGAAACACGCGGGTGGCAAACCGGCTGAGCAGGCGGACGGCCCGTCCTGGCACGCGGTTCGCCTCATGCAGCGCGACCGGCACCCCATTCAGGACGCCCGCCAGCGCGAGCGGCGCCGACGTGAATCCGCCAAAGCCGAGGATGCAGTCCGGAGCGAGGCTCCGCACAATGTGCCAGCTCGAGGCAAAGCCGCGCGTCTGCGTCGCCGCACAGCGCACCAGCTTCGCCGGGCTCCAGCCGAACCCGGAACCCGGAATCCGCAGGAATCGAAGATGTGGATACTTCTCAATCAGCCGCGCATCCACCTTCTTCTGGCTGATCAGCATCGTCACCCGGTGACCCCGCGCGACCAGCCCTTCGGCCAGTGCGATGCCGGGCGAAAGGTGTCCGCCCGTGCCGCCGCAGGAGAGGAGGAAATTCTTCATGAAAGGAGTTCGCGTATCGAGCGCACCGGTCCGGCCAGCTTGGCGCGTCCCCAAGTCCGCTGCGTGCTCAGGAACACACCCACGAAGATGCCCATCAGGAGCAGGTTCGAGAGTCCGGCGCTGAGGAAGGGCAGCGACATGCCTTTCGTCGGGAATATGCCCGTGACCACGCCGAGGTTGATGATCGCCTGCAGGCACAACATCAGGAGCGAGCCGAGGACGATCTGGAATTGAAACTGGTTGGGCGCCTTGCGCAGGTGCATGAGGCCCGCCACGAAGATGATCGAGAAGAGCGCTACCACGCCCACGGTGAAATACAGGCCGAGCTCCTCGCCCACCACCGCGAAGATGAAGTCAGTCTGCGCCTCCGGGAGAAACTTGTGCTGCTGACGTCCCTGGCCGAGGCCCACCCCATCGACGCCTCCGGAGGCAAAGGCCGCGAGCGCCTGGTACAGTTGATAGGTGCCCCCCTGGCGATTGCCCTGCACGTCGAGGAAGGCCGTGAACCGGCGCAGTCGGTTCGGGTTGTGGAGCACCGCAAGGGTGAACACGAGGGACACCCCCGCGATGGTCGGCAGGATGTAGCGCCAGCGCGCCCCCGCGAGGAACAGCATCACCAGCCCCACCGCCACCGCGAGTGCCGCCGTGCCGAAGTCCGGCTCGAGAAGGATCAGGCCCGCGAATCCGCAAATCATCGCGAGCGGGTAGACGAATCCGCGCCGCAGCTCATGGATCCGCGTCTGGTTGAGCGCGAGGTAATGCGCCAGGCAGAACACCATCGCGATCTTCGCAAATTCCGACACCTGGATTCGCAGCGGACCGAACCCCAGCCAGCGCCGGCTGCCCTTGACCGTGATTCCGATGTGCGGGATCAGCACCGCCACCAACGAAAACAGCGACAGCCCGCCGACAATCCAGGCGAACCGCCGCAGGTTCTCCAGGTCCAGGCGGCTGACGACCCAGCACAACGCCATCGTGAGCACGACGCCGATGAGCTGCTTGTTGAAGTAGTAGTAGGGCCCCTCCTTGAACGCCGTGCCGGCGCTGAAGAGCATGATCAGTCCGAGCACGGTCAGACCGATGCAGCACAGGACGATGACCGCCGCGGGCGTGAGGGTGAGGCGGAGGCGTTGCGGCGAACCGGAAGGTGCGGGCGCGGGCGCGGCGGCGGACATCGTCGA
>JAJXYI010000410.1 GCA_021780625.1 bacterium
CTGGAACCGCCAGCAATCACCTCACCCGGATCAAGCAAAAGCTCGGCGTTCAGGAACCGGTCGGCCTTCTCCGATACGCCGCCGAGATCGGCCTCATCGCCCCACTCGGCTAGGCCCCGCAGTCAGAATTTCCGCATCATCGTGCCGGCAAGGAGATCCGCGGACATCGTGACCTCCTGACCGCATTGGGGATCCCAATACACGACCCCGCGCTCCGTGATCGCGACGACGATCGCATGCGCCGACTTGGGGCCCGTCATGTACCACACTTCCCCCAGCGCGAGCGGCGGAAGGTTTGCGTCGTGCACGTGATGCGAAAGATAAGTCAGCCGTGCGGTGGAGAGGTAGACCAGCGAGAATTTTCCACAGGCAAATCGCGGACTCCATTCCGGCTTCAGGCCGTTCCGGTACAGGGCCGAGATGAAAATATCCTGCAGCACCTGAAGGCAGTCCGAATTCACCACCGCATAATGATCGCTATCGACAAAGGTCTTGTTGGGGAACAGCGCCTGGACCTGGGCGGCGGTCAGCACCCGACCGGTGCACAGGGAATCGGAAAAGCCGAGGGCCGCCACGGCTGCCATCGCGGCAAGAGCCACCAGCAGGATCCGGATCCGACTCAAGGCCCGCGCAAGGCAGGATTTTGGACGGAGGAGAATTCCGGGACTCATGGTCAATATCCGAACGATTGAACCGAGGCTGTGCCTGGGCACTAAATGCGAAACATTGTGACGTAGGAGGAGGCCAGGGCAGCCCCCTTCATTTGACAGGCTTTGACCGGATCCCAAAAGACCACTCCCTGATCGGTGATGGCAACCACCACGGAAGTGGTGCCGTGCCCGGGGGTACTCAGCCACGCCTCGCCCACCGCGAGCGCCTTGGCCTTCGATCGGCTCTGCCAGTTGCGCACGACAAACGCCATCTGTGCCGTCGCCACGAAGGCGCTGGTCAACTCGGCGCGGTCGTGCCTGATGGCCACGCCGTCTTCATTGAGTTCGCGCTCAAACATATGTTGAATCTCGTGCAGACCGGCCGCGTTGAGCACCGCGTAAGCATCGTCACCCAAAAAGGTCTGCACGTGCGTCAGCGCCCTCACCTCTGCGATCGAAAGCACGCGCCCCGTCACCAGTTTTTCGTTCCCCTTGGCCGGCAGCGCGACCAGCCCCGTCATGGCGACCAGCACAAACGCAATCACGCGGGCGCAGCGAATCCGAAACATCCTTCCGGATTCGATTTTTGAGAGCAGGTGGCAAATGGGTGTTTGGGTTCGCATCGAACGTCAGGGTAGTGTCCACGATCATACGTTTAGCTTCGGAACGCCGCATCGGCACCTTTCATGGATTTTTCGTGAATCTTTCATGGGAGAATTTCCCGAGGTTCCTCGGCTTTCATAGGAACGGGCCGCACGGCACCGCCGGCCCTCGGTCGCCTAAGGTTCGAGGCCCCCTTCGATTGTGGCGCTGTTGCACATGAAATGCGCGGCCTCGCCGGCGAACCCAGGTCGTTTTGGCACACCCAGTGCTTTAGCCACCCAAGGAGGGCCGCGACCGCGGTCTGCCTCTCAAAACTCCCATGCGCTTCTCCAACTACGACGTCGGCGCCTTCTACGACGAGATGTTCGCCCCCAACCTGGAGCCGCGCAGCGCCGCGCGGACCCTCGTGAAAAACATCGAGAGCCTGCCCGAGGGCGAATTGCGAAACCGCCAGCAGGCCGCCGAACGGGCCCTGCTCGCAATGGGCATCACCTTCAACGTCTATGGCGCAAGCCAGGGAGTCGAAAAAATCTTCCCCTTCGATATCCTTCCCCGAGTTCTCTCCGCCCAGGAATGGCGCACTATCGACAAGGGGCTGCGACAGCGCATTCACGCGCTCAATCTCTTCATCGACGATCTCTACCACGACCAGAAGATCCTCCGCGACGGCGTCGTGCCACGTGAGATCATCGCCTCATCCAAGGTCTTCCGCCGCGAGTGCATCGGCCTGCGCCCTCCCCGCGGCATCTGGTGCCATGTCACAGGCACCGACCTCGTCCGACACAGCGACGGCGCCGTCTACGTGCTTGAGGACAATCTTCGCTGTCCGTCAGGCGTGTCTTATGTGCTCCAGAACCGGCACGTGATGAAAAGCATGTTTCCCCGGGTGTTCGAGTCGTCGAAGATCCGCGCCGTATCCGATTATCCGAGTCATCTCCGGGACATGCTCGAGTACCTCGCGCCCGACGCGTCCACCACGCCGCGCGTCGTGCTGCTCACGCCGGGGGTCTACAACTCGGCCTATTTCGAACACTCGTTCCTCGCCCAGCAAATGGGTGTCGAGCTGGTCGAGGGCCGGGATCTCGTCGTGAAAGACGGCTATGTCTGCATGCGCACCACGAAGGGCTTCGAGCGCGTCGACGTCATCTACCGGCGCCTGGACGACGATTTCATCGATCCGCAGGTGTTCCGTCCCGATTCGCTGCTAGGCGTGCCCGGATTGATCGACGTCTACAAGGCAGGCCGCGTCGCGCTGGCCAACGCACCGGGCACGGGTATCGCCGACGACAAGGTCGTCTACGCCTACATCCCGCGTGTCATCAAATATTACCTCGGCGAGGACGCCATCCTCTCCAACGTGCCCACCCACATCTGTGCGGAGGACGACGACCTAGCCTACACCCTGGAAAATCTCGACAAGCTCGTCGTGAAGGCGGCCAACGAGTCGGGCGGGTATGGCATGCTCGTGGGACCGCACTCCACCGCCGAGCAGCGCGCCGAATTTGCACTTCGCATCAAGGCCAATCCCAGAAACTACATCGCCCAGCCGACGCTCGCCCTCTCACGCGTCCCCACGCTCGTCGACGATCATTTCGAGGGACGTCACGTCGATCTCCGCCCCTATATTCTCTATGGTCGCGACATCTATGTTCTCCCGGGCGGACTGACGCGCGTCGCCCTCAAGAAGGGCTCGCTCGTGGTCAATTCCTCGCAGGGTGGAGGAAGCAAGGATACCTGGGTGCTCTCCGATTCCGTGCGCTCCGAATCCGCGGGCCCCTTCGGGGGCTCCGTCCAGACCTCGGTCAGCAAGGAGGCCATGACATGTTAAGCCGCGTCGCCGACTCCATCTACTGGATGAATCGCTACGTGGAACGCGCCGAAAACGTCGCGCGGTTCATCGAGGTGAACCTCAACCTCATGCTCGACGCGCCGGCCGACTCTCAGGGCCAGTGGCAGCCGCTTGTCCAGACCACCGGCGACCAGGAGGACTTCGCGCGACGCTATCCCGAATCCTCGCAGGAGCACGTGCTGCGGTTTCTCACCAGCGACGAGAGAAACTCCAACTCGGTCGTCTCCTGCCTCCGCGCTGCCCGCGAAAACGCGCGCTCGGTCCGCGAGATCATCTCGTCCGAAATGTGGATTCAACTGAATACCTTCTACCTCATGCTGACGGACGCCGCGGCCAGTGATCGCGCGCTGCTCAATCCGACCGAATTCGTCGCGGAAGTGCGACAGGCGAGCCAGCTGTTCGCGGGAGTCACCGACGCGACGATGACCCGCTCGGAGGCCTGGCATTTTGGCCGGCTCGGACGCATGATCGAGCGGGCGGACAAGACCTCGCGCATCCTCGATGTGAAGTACTACATCCTGCTGCGCTCGGTCGACGACATCGGCACCCCGTTCGACGACATCCAGTGGGCCGCCCTTCTGCGCTCGGCCTCCGCGTTCGAAATGTACCGCAAGAAGCACGGCCGAATCTCCCCCGTGGGGGTGCTCCAATTTCTCCTCCTCGACCACGAGTTTCCACGCGCGGTGCGCTTCAGTCTGCTCGACGCCCAGGCATCGCTGCATGCGATCTCGGGCACGCCGCTTGGAACCTTTCGTCACGCACCCGAAAAACACCTCGGCCTGCTATGCTCCGACCTCGCGTACACGACGGTCGAGGACGTGCTCCACCGGGGGCTGCACGAGTCCGTGGACGAGATTCAAGGCCGCCTGAACCGGGTGGGAATCGGCATCCACGAGACCTTTTTCGCCTCAAAGGCGCCCGACTCAGCCGCGCCGATCGCCGCCCGCGCGTGACCGCGCCGCCCGACGGCGCTTAAGCCGGCCGACCGCGTTTCCGCGGGTCTCACGGTTCAACCGATCTATTCACCATGTCGATCCACGCAGCCCTCCACCACCACACGCACTACCGGTACGACCGGCCGGTCGCGCATTCGCCTCATGTGGTGCGCCTGCGACCGGCGCCTCACTGCCGTACTCCCATTCTCGGCTACTCGCTGAAAATCTCACCCGCACACCACTTCATCAACTGGCAGCAGGATCCCCAGGGAAATCACGTCGCGCGAATCGTGATTCCCGAGCCATGCCGCGAGTTCGAAATCACGGTCGATCTCGTCGCGGAGCTGGCCGTCTATAATCCCTTCGACTTCTTTCTCGAACCCTCCGCCGAGAGGGTCCCTTTCGACTACGATCCGTCGCTGAGCCGCGAGCTCAGTCCATTCCGCGAGTGCACCGGCGGCGGCGAACGCCTCGAAGCACTCGCCTCGGCAAGCCGGCCCACGGGACAGGGAACCGTGGATTTCCTCGTCGCGCTCAACCAGCGGGTCCAGTCCGCCGTGGGTTACCTGATCCGGCTCGAGCCGGGCGTGCAGGCTCCGGAGGACACCCTGCGTCTGGGCAGCGGCTCCTGCCGCGACAGCGCTTGGCTTCTCGTCCAGCTCCTTCGCCGCCTGGGCTTCGCGACTCGCTTCGTCTCCGGCTATCTCATCCAGCTCGCGCCCGATGTGAAACCGCTCGACGGCCCCGCAGGCCCCTCCTCGGACTTCACCGACCTGCACGCCTGGTGCGAGGTCTACTTGCCCGGAGCCGGATGGATCGGGCTCGATCCCACGTCGGGCCTTCTCGCAGGCGAGGGACACATTCCCCTGGCCTGCACCCCCGACCCGTCCAGCGCCGCACCCGTCGCAGGCGCGGTCGACCCCTGCGAGTCCACCTTCGGTCATGCAATGCAGGTCTCGCGCATCCACGAATCGCCAAGGGTGACAAAACCCTACACCGATGCGCAATGGGCTGCGATCGACGACGCGGGCCGCCTCGTCGACGACCATCTCGCCCGCGCCGACGTGCGTCTGACGATGGGAGGAGAGCCCACTTTTGTCTCCATCGACGATCCGGACGGACCCGAATGGAACACCGCCGCGCTCGGCGCCGCCAAGGACCGCCTTGCCGCGCGTCTGCTCGTGCGGCTGCGCGACACGTTCGCTCCCGGCGGCCTGCTGTTTCACGGTCAGGGGAAATGGTACCCCGGCGAGTCCCTCCCCCGCTGGGCCAAGGCCTGCTATTGGCGCAAGGACGGACAACCGCTGTGGGAAGATCCCGCGCTGATCGCCGACGAGTCGACCGATTATGGATACGGCCGCACCGAGGCCCGGCGCCTCGCGGAGGCGCTGGCCGATGAGCTCGGGGTCGGGGGGCGCTGGCTCATGCCTGCCTACGAGGACGTGATTTACCACGCCTGGCGCGAGCGCCGCCTGCCGTCCAACGTCGACCCCCTCCGCTCCAATCTGCGCGATCCCGAAGAGCGTGCCCGCCTCGCCCGCGTCTTCGAGCAGGGACTCGGCGAAGCGGTTGGCTGGGTACTCCCGCTTGAGCCTGCCGCATCCTCAGGCCAGCGCTGGAGAAGCGGTCCCTGGTTCCTTCGCGACGACGTCCTGTGGCTGGTCCCCGGCGATTCGCCGATAGGCCTCCGGCTGCCCCTGGACTCCCTTCCGTGGGTCGCCGAGAAGGATTATCCCTGGATCCATCCCCGGGATACGATGGCGCCCACCGCTCCACTTCCGGCGCCGAGGTTACTGCGACAGCACGCGCCCGAATCCGGGTTGGCGTCGGAGCCCGACAGTGATGCCGCCAAGGCTGGCGAGGCGGAACCGCAGCGCCCCTCCCAGGGCGAGTCCGCCACTGGGATCGTACGCACCGCCCTCTGTGTCGAACCGCGCAACGGACGCCTTCACGTCTTCCTCCCTCCCGTGCGCGAGCTCGAATCCTACCTCTGGCTCCTCGCCTCCGTCGAGGCCGCGGCAGCCCGCGTCGGTTTGCCGGTGATCCTCGAAGGAGCGCCACCACCCCACGACACGCGCCTCGGCGTCCTGAAGGTAACGCCCGACCCGGGCGTCATCGAAGTGAACCTACATCCGGCCGCGAGTTGGGACGACCTTGTCCGCAACACGACAGCACTCTACGAGGAGGCGCGTCTAACCCGTCTCGGCACAGAAAAATTCATGATGGATGGACGCCACGTCGGCACCGGCGGGGGCAATCATATCGTCATCGGCGGCCCGACCCCCGCCGACAGCCCTCTGCTGCGCAGGCCCGACCTGCTCCGAAGCCTCGTCGGATACTGGCAAAATCATCCGTCCCTGAGTTACCTGTTCAGCAGTCTCTTCATCGGCCCCACCAGCCAGCATCCCCGCATCGACGAGGCCCGCGACGACGCCGTCCACGAGCTCGAGCTTGCGTTTCAGCAGACGCCCTCTGCCGACGAGCGCTGCCCGCCCTGGCTCGTCGACCGGATTTTCAGGAACGTGCTCGTCGACGCCACGGGCAACACACATCGCGCGGAGTTCAGCATCGACAAGCTCTACTCGCCCGACGGACCGGGCGGACGTCTGGGTTTGCTGGAGCTGCGCAGTTTCGAGATGCCGCCGCATGCGCGGATGAGCTTGGTGCAGCAGCTTCTGATGCGTGCCCTCATCGCGCGCTTTTGGGACCGCCCTTACCGCACGGCTCCCGTCCGCTGGGGCACCGGCCTGCACGACCGTTTCATGCTCCCGCACTTCGTCCGGCAGGATTTCAACGACGTTATCGGGGAGTTGCGGGAGCACGGCTATCCGATTGATCCAGCCTGGTTCGATCCCCATTTCGAATTTCGCTTTCCCTTCATCGGCGAGACCAACCGTCTGGGCATGCACATCGAATTGCGCACGGCGCTGGAGCCGTGGCACGTCATGGGTGAAGAACCGGGCGCCGGAGGGACCGTGCGCTACGTCGATTCGTCCCTCGAACGGCTTCAGGTCAAGATCAGCGGTCTCATCGCGCAGCGCTACACGGTCCTGTGCAACGGCAGGCGCCTGCCGCTCCAGCCCACTGGCACCGTCGGCGATTTCGTCGCAGGCGTGCGCTACCGAGCCTGGCAGCCATCCAGTTGCCTGCATCCGACCATTCCCGTCTCCACGCCGCTCGTGTTCGACCTCGTGGACACATGGAACGGCCGCTGCATCGCCGGCTGCACAAGCCACGTGATGCATCCCGGCGGACGCAACTACACCACCTTTCCCGTAAATGCCTTCGAAGCCGAGAGCCGCAGGCTCGCGCGGTTCTTCCCTCATGGCCATACCCCGGGTGCGGTCGCGCTCCGTCCTGAAGAACGCAATCCCGACTTTCCCTTCACCCTCGACCTGCGGCGTCTGCCTCTGACCTGATCCGCCGCCCTAAAATTCTCCCTGTCTGCCGGCGTACTCGCTTGCGCCGACTGCCAAGCATCATTTTCTCGATCAATCCCGCTGCTTTTGTCCAACGCCGACCCACAGGCCTGCATCATTTCAGCGTCCTCCTCCCCTGCCTTTTTCGACGAGACTCGGGACGCCGAAGGAGATTTGCGGCCTCACTGGTCGCTTCTTCGTCGGCTCTTGGAGGAATCCCCCGAGGACCAACTGACTGCGCGCAGCGATGCGATCCACAGGCACCTCGGCGAACTCGGCGCCACTTACAACGTCTACACCGACGCCCAGGGTCAGGAACGGCCCTGGGCCTTGGACCCAATCCCCTTCGTCCTCGCCCCCTCCGAATGGGCAGGCATCGAGTCCGGCCTCATTCAACGCACGCGTCTGCTCAATCTGCTGCTGTGCGACCTCTACGGCGAGCAACGCATGCTTCGCGAAGGCCTGCTTCCTCCGGACCTTGTTTACGGCAGTCCGTCGTTTTTGCGCCCGTGTTTGGGCCAGCCCATACCCGGCGGCCAGCCTCTGGTTCTACACGCCGTTAACCTCGCGCGCAACGCCGACGGGCGCTGGTGCGTGCTCTCCGATCGCGTCCAATCGCCCTCGGGCCTCGGTTACGCCCTGGCCAATCGCATCGTCCTCTCCCGTGTTCTTCCAGACGAGTTTCGCGGCGGTCACGTGCAGCGACTGGCAGGCTTTTTCATGGCCCTGCGTGAGTCTCTCCGTTCGCTTGCCCACGAAAACTGCGACGCCCCGACCATCGCCCTTCTCACCCCTGGACCCTTCAATGAAACCTATTTCGAACACGCCTTCCTCGCCCGCTACCTCGGTTTCCCGCTCGTCGAAGGCGGCGACCTCGCCGAACGCGACGGCCATATCTGCATCCGAACCCTCGAGGGTCTCAGGCAGGTGGACGTGCTGCTGCGGCGGGTCGACGACGACTATTGCGACCCGTTGGAACTGAAATCCGACTCCTGCCTCGGGGTGCCCGGTCTTCTCGACGCCGTGCGCTCCCGCAGGATCGCGCTGGTCAACTCCCTGGGCGCCGCCTGGCTCGAATCGCCTGCCCTCGCCCCGTTCCTTCCCCGCCTTTGTCTCGCCCTTCTCGGTGAAGAGCTCGCGCTCCCCTGTGCCGATAGCTGGTGGTGCGGCCAGGATAAGGAGCGGCGCTTTGTCCGCGAAAATCTCGAACGGCTCGTCATCAAACGCACGTTCGGCGGCGGCCGGGGCCCGCATCTCTTCGGTTCGCGACTCTCCTCCGAGGCTCGCGAGGCCCTCCTGCGCGAACTCGAGTTCGACGGCGGCTCATTTGTCGCTCAGGTTCCGGTTCCGCTCAGCCGCGCACCCATCCTCGGCGATCACGGCCTTGAGGACCGTCCTCTCGTCCTGCGCACCTTTGTCTGCGCCACACCCGCGGGAGCGAGCGTCCTGGCCGGCGGCCTCACCCGCGCCGCCACCGACTCCGATTTCACGTCGGTCTCAATGCAGGGCGGGGGTATTAGCAAGGACACCTGGGTCGTGTCCGATACGCCCGTGGCGGACCTCTCACTCCTGCGCCCGCCCACCCGCGTCATCCGTCTGGAACGCGCGCCCTCCGAGGTGCCCAGCCGCGTCGCCGACAATCTCTTTTGGCTCGGCCGCTACGCCGAACGCCTCGAGGACATCTGCCGCATTCTGCGCTGCGTGCTCTCGCGCGTCTCAAGCGAGGCCTCCTCCGAGCAGACGCCGGAACTCGAGGCTCTGGTGCGGCTGCTCGTTTCCATCGACGTGTTTTCCAAGGAGCTTCTCGGGCACCGCTCCATCGCCTCCGTGGAGCGCGAATGCCACCGGCTCATTTTCCACACCCACCGCCTCGGCACTGTCCGCGAAATCCAAGGTCGCCTCCAGACGCTCGCATTCAGTCTCCGCGACCGGTTCTCCGCCGACACCCAGCGCACCCTCAATCTGCTCAATGCCGGGCTTCGCGCCTCGTCACCTGCCACTTCACAGCCCCTCGCCGCCCTCGATTCGTTGAATCACTGTCTGCTCCACCTCGCCGCCTTCAGCGGCCTCGAGATGGAAAACATGACCCGCGGGCACGCCTGGCGTTTTCTCGACATGGGCCGCCGTCTCGAGCGCGCCGTCAACATCGTCACCCTCCTCCAAGCCGGCCTGCTCACCCGCAACGACATCGATGGATGCGTGCTCCCCGCCATCCTCGAGATCGCCGACAGCGCAATGACCTACCGGCGGCTCACCTTTTCGCAACCGCAATGGCCGACCGTCGCAGATCTGCTGATCGCCGAGGAACGTAATCCCCGCTCCTTCACATTCCAGATCGGCGCACTGATCGCGCACCTCCAGAATCTCCCTCCAAGCCCCGCCGACGGCGCATCCACACGCCGCGAGGCGCGCGATCTCGCGGTTCTTCGCAGACGTCTCGCCCGTCTCGATCTTTCGGAGCTCACCGAGGACGGTACCACTGCCAACCTAGCCCCCCTCATCGACACTCTCGGACAGCTCGCCGCCGAAATGCACCAGCTCTCCAACGCCGTCACCCGGCGTTTCTTTGCGCACGCACCCTCGGCCCGAAACTCCTGAGGCCATTCCACATCCATGCGCTACGAGGTCCTCCATACCACGACTTTCACGCACGAGGCCGAGGTTTCCGCCTCCCATCACGTGGCCCGTCTCACGCCCCGCGCGTGTCCAGGCCAGGTTTGCCTCGAACATGGCATCGAGATCTCGCCCGCACCTCAGCACCGCGCCGAACGCACCGATTATTTCGGAAATCTCGCCACCACCTTCTCTCTGGAGGTTCCCTACCGCGTCCTCAGGGTCACCGCCCGCACCGTAATCGAACGCGCGGCGCACGAGGCCGAACTCGGCCTCGAGGGATCCACCTGGGAACAGGCGCGCTCCCACATCCAGGAATCGCAGGCAGGCACGCCGCAATGGAACGCACGGGAATTCACCTTTTCATCTCCGCTCGTCGCACGTTCGCCTGTATTCGCGCAGTACGCACGCGGCTCCTTCGAACCCGGCCGGTCGCTCGACGACGCGGCCGCGGACCTCACGCGCAGGATCCACCAGGACTTCGCCTTCGACCCTGAAGCCACCACGATCGCCACTCCCCTCGACGACGTCTTTCGCATGCGCCGCGGCGTCTGCCAGGATTTTGCCCACCTGGCGATCGCCTGCCTGCGTTCCCTAGGCCTCGCTGCCCGTTACGTGAGCGGATACATCGAAACCGTCCCCGCCCAGGGCAGCCCGAAGCTCGTCGGCGTCGACGCTTCGCACGCCTGGATCTCCGTCTTCAGCCCCACCTTCGGCTGGATCGACTTCGACCCAACCAACAATCTCCGACCCGGCGACCGCCACGTCACTGCCGCGTGGGGACGCGATTTCTCCGACATAAGCCCCCTGCGCGGCGTCTTCGTCGGCAGCGGTCGCCACGCACTCGCCGTCGCTGTCGACGTCAATCGCGTCGGCTGAACGTCCCCGCCGCCTTCAGCGCCTCAGATCCGCTTTTCCGCCACCCAGGCAAGCGCCTCGTACGCGGTTCGAACGACCGCGAAGTCGCCCCGCCCGTCCAACCGGCGAGAGGTCTGTGTCATCCGCGGCAAACCGAACGCGCTCCGCACCCATTCAGAGATCGCCCGTCGAAGTCTCGTGTCGTATCGGCATCGCCTCCCTAATGATAAGATCCGTCTCGGGAATTACATCCAGGCTTCACCTCGCCTCCGAGCCCCCCTTGTCAGTCCCGCCTGGCAGCTCTGATACGGAGCGTTTTCTTGGATTGTCGCGCTTCACGCGCCTCTCCACCCTGCAGTCTCTCCATGCCCACCACTGTATTTACAATCGCCAACCAGAAGGGAGGGGTCGGCAAAACGACCACCGCCGTAAACCTGGCCGCGGCGCTCGCCGAAAAGAAGATCCCCACGCTGCTCATCGACCTCGATCCCCAGGCCAATGCCACCAGCGCGCTCGGCGTGGAAAAGCAGGCCGGCCGCAGTCTCTACGGCCCGCTGCACGGCGAAGGCTCCGCCCTCGACATGCTCACGCCCACCTCCTACGAGCACCTCACCCTCATCCCCAGCGAGGAGGATCTCGCCGCCGCCGAGGTCGAGATCGCCCAGTCCGAAAATTACCTCGGCAAGCTGCGCGCCGTGCTCCAACCGGTCCGCGACTCCAATCGCTACCGCGCCATCATCATCGACTGCCCCCCCGCCCTCGGAATGTTGTCCATGAACAGCCTCGCCGCAGCCGACTTTCTCCTCATCGCACTTCAATGCGAATACATGGCCCTGGAGGGCCTCGGGCAGATCCTGCGCAACGTCGAGCGCCTCAAGAGCGCCGGCATCAACCCCGTCCTCGAGGTCGGCGGCATCGTGATGACGATGTTCGATATCCGCACCAATCTCTCCCGCGAGGTCGTCGAGGAGGTCAAAAAACACCTGCCCGAAAAGATTTTCCAGACGGTCATTCCGCGCACGGTCCGCCTCAGCGAGGCCCCCAGTTTCGGCAAGACCATCTTCGAATACGATCCCCTGTCGCCCGGCGCCAGCGCCTACAAGGGTCTCTCCCGAGAGCTCATCGAGCGCTTCGCGCTCAAGGACAAGTGACCCGCCGCGCGCCGCGCCCGGCGCCCCCGCCCAGGCCATGATCGCTACGCTGAACAAGTACTGGCAGTCCTTTCTCGTCGGTATCCAGAGCAACATCGTCTACCGCTGGAATTTTTTCCTGCGCGGTCTGTTCTCGCTCACCCACCTGATCGTCGTCGTCGCCCTGTGGTCCGCCGCCTATCACGGCCACCCCACCATCGGCGGTTTCTCCCTCGGCGCGACGCTCACCTATTTCGTGGTGATGCTCGGGCTCCAGTATTTCATCGGCGCCTTCAATGAAGATTACCAGATCAGCGAGGAAATCCGCAACGGGCTCATCAACCAGTTTCTGCTGAAGCCCATCAACTACTTCGCCTACCGGTTCAGCATTTTCATCTCGGCGCGCACCGTCTCGGGCCTGCTCATCCTCATCCCGGTGGGCGTCGCCTATGCGTTCCTCCATCACGATATATCCCTGCCCCCCGAGTCGTGGCGCCTGTGGATCGGCCTCCCCGCCCTGCTCATGTCCGCCCTCATTCAGTTCACGATCGCCTACTGTTTCGGCCTGCTGAGCTTCTGGTTCCTCGAGATCCAGTCCTTCATCATTTTATCCTACGCGATCGAAACACTGCTCGGGGGCCAGATGTTTCCCCTGGATCTGATGCCGGCCAATCTGTACCGGATCTCTGAATACCTTCCCTATTTTTACCAGATGTACTTCCCGGCCGCGATCTTCACCGGCCGCATCGCCACGCCCGCCCAGGCCCTCTCCGGCCTGGCAATCCAGGCCTGCTGGGTCGTCGCCCTGCTCGCGATCGCCGCGCTTCTCTGGCGCCGCGGCCTGCGCCGCCATACCGCCGTCGGCGGCTGAACCCCTCCCTTCGTGAAACTCGCCCATTACGCCCGCGTCTGGCTTGCCAGCGCCCGGTACTCGATCATCCGGACGATGATGTTTCGTTTCGATTTTCTCATGTGGACGCTCGTCGAGTTCTTCTGGATGTCCGTCAACATCCTGTTGATCGGCATCATCTACGCCCACACGAGTTCGATCGCCGGCTGGTCCAAGTACGAGATGCTCCTGCTCGTCGGCACCGCCATGATCCTCCAGCGCCTTGTGATGGGCCTGTTCTGGTCCAATCTCTTCGAGCTCGGCCGCAACATCCGAAGTGGGCAGTTCGATTTTTTCCTCTGTCAGCCGGGGAATCCGATCTTCATGGTCTCGACCCGGAAGCTGGACCCCGACGGACTGCTCAACTCCATCGTCGCGATCGCCGTCGTGGTCTACTCGGCCCACCGCCTCGGCCTGCATCCCACGATCCTGAACATCGCGCTGTACGTCCTGCTCCTGTTCATTTCCCTGATCATCCATTACTCAGCCCTGCTTCTGATCGTCTCGACCACTTTCTGGATCATCGGCACGGAGGGCATCGAGGGGGGGTATTTCAACATCTTCGAGTTTTCGCGCCTCCCGCGCGAGGCCCTGCGCGGCGCCGCCAGTCTGATCTTTGTCTACGGGCTTCCCGCCGTCGTCGCCAGCAACGTGCCCGCCAGCGTACTCATCCACGGTTTCGAACCTATGAACATGCTCTGGCTCGCCGGCCTCGCCGTCGTCTGGTTCTGGCTCGCCGTCTGGTGCTTTCGCCGCGGACTCCGCCGCTATAGCAGCGCCAGTTCCTGACCCCCATGTCGCCGAGCCCCAATCCCGATCCCGCCCCGCTCGATGGGCTCCAGGCGCGCATCCGCCACCGCTTCGCCGACCCCGGCCTGCTCCGACGCGCGCTCACGCACATGTCCTTTCTTCAGGACCACCCTACCGAGCCCGACAATAATCAGCGCCTCGAATTCCTCGGCGACGCCGTCCTTCAGCTCATCCTCGCCGACGCCCTTTTCTCCCTCTACCCCGACGAACGCGAGGGGCCGCTCACACGCCGTCGCGCAATGCTCGCCAAGGGCAGTTTCCTTTCCGCACTCGCCCTCGAGATCGGCCTTCCCGATTGCCTGCTGCTCGGCCAAAGCGAGGAGTCCACCGGAGGGAGAAGTCGTCCGGCCGCGCTTGAGGACGCTTTCGAAGCCCTCGTCGGAGCCCTTTACCTCGACGCCGGCTGGTCCGCGTGCCGCGACATCGTGCTCGGCATTTACCGCGACCTCGGCGTCCGCCTCGCCGGCATGGAGGACCTCGAAAACCCCAAGGGCCGCCTCCAGGAGCTCGTCCAGCCCGCCTTCGGCAACGAGGCCCTCCGGTATGTCCTTCTCGAAACGACCGGCGAGGAGCACGCCCGCAGCTTCGTCTCCGGGGCGTACCTGCTTGACCGCCTGCTCGGCACCGGGCGCGGCTCCTCCAAGAAGTCCGCCGAGGAGGCCGCCGCGCGCGTCGCCCTGCAGCATGTGCGTAACGAGGGACTGCCTCCCTCGCCGGCCAAACCCTAGGCCGCTCCGGCCGCCAGCCCGCGCGCTTGCGCCAACTGCGGCGACGGGCCACTTTTCGGACTCCATGTCCACCCGCCTCCAGTCCCGCTGCCGCCTCCTCGGCGTATGCGCTCCAGCCCGGGGCGCGGTGCTGTCAAGCTGGATACAGTCGCGAGGCCCGGGCCCCTGGCTCGTCATAGTCCCCGATCTCAGGACAGCCGAGGGCCTCGCCGAGGACGTCGTGCTCTTCGGTCGCGCCCTCGACCCGCGCGCGCCCTGGGAGAGCCTTGTCCTTCCCGAGGCCATGCCCGAGGGTGGCGACATTCGCGACGCCTTCGGCGCTTCCAGCGACCGCCTCGCCGTCCTCTCCCGCCTGCTCTCCCCGGCTGGCTGCGACCGTCTGGTCGTGCTCACCACCCCGGCCGCCCTCGCCCAGCCCGTGCCCGCCCGCGGCGATCTTCAGGCACGCGAAATCATCCTGCGCCGCGGCCAGGGCCAGTCCTTCGCGGTCCTCGTCGAAACGCTTAGGACCCTCGACTACGACTCCGAGGCGCTTTGCGAGACGCCCGGGACCTACGCCGTGCGCGGCGGAATCATCGACGTCTACCCTGTCACGGCCGATCAACCCTATCGCCTCGATTTCTTCGGCGACGCCATCGAGGACATCCGTATCCTGGATCCCGTTACCCAGCGCTCCGGCGCCGCCGTCGACTCGATCACACTCACTGCCACGCCCCGGGTCCCCATGGGACGTTCGACGACCGGACTGGCCGATTACCTTCCCCCGCAGTCGCGCCTCGTGCTCGTCGAGCCCGGCTCCATGGACAGGACCTTCAGCCAGCTCGCCGAAGCCCTCCAGGCCGATCCGCTCCAGGCCATCCTCGAGCGTTGCGGCTCCGTCGACGCGATTTCCGATCTCGACGAACCCGACGCCCGCCTCGGGGATTCAGGAGCCCCCGAGATTCTCTGGGAGAGCGAGAGCCTGGTTCACTATCGGAGCTACCCGGGCGAGGATCTCCTCGCTCAGGAACGCCTCCAGTTCGAGGAGGAGGCTCGCGACCGCTTTCTTGCCCAGCTTGCGATCTGGCAAAAGTCCAAGGCACGAATCGCCTGCGTCGCCACCCGGGAGGGCGAGGGAAAGCGTATCCAGGAAATCCTCGCCGCCCACCCCTCCCTCAAATCCTGCAAGCCCGTCTTCTTCCGGGGCACACTCTCCGAGGGCTTTCGCATCGCGGCAAATCCCAGGGCCTCGGATGCCTCCCTCTCCCCGCCGCCGCTCCCCCTCGCCACTGCCAACTCCCCGGCGCTGGTCGTGTTCACCGAAACCGAGATTCTCGGCCGACAACGCCCGCGCCGCCCCTCGCGACGCATGCGTTCGGTCGCCCAACGCCATCAGGTCGACCAACTGCTCGATTTCGCCGAGCTCGTCGAAGGCGATTTTGTCGTCCACATCCAGCACGGCATCGCCCTCTACCGCGGTCTGTCCAAGATCGAGACCCACGACGGCCTGCGCGAAGTAATCTCCCTGGAGTTCGACGACCATGTCGTTCTCCACGTCCCGCTCCAGGAGTCACACCTGGTCAGCCGCTATGTCGGACTCAGCAAGACCCGTCCCCAACTCGGCCGCATCGGTTCGAACCGCTGGGAAAAGGCCCGCAAGGCTGCCGAGCTCGCCACCATCGACCTCGCCGCCGAGCTGCTCCGCATTCACGCCCAGCGCGAAGCCCGGCCGGGCCACGCCTTCCCTCCCGATTCCCCCTGGCAGAAGGAGTTCGAAGCCGCTTTTCCCTTCACGGAAACCACGGATCAGATGAAGGCCATCGCCGAATCCAAGGCCGATATGGAGCGCGAACGCCCCATGGATCGCCTCATCTGCGGCGATGTCGGCTACGGCAAGACCGAGGTCGCCATCCGCGCCGCCTTCAAGGCCGTCCAGGGCGGCAAGCAGGTCGCCGTGCTCGTCCCCACCACGGTCCTCGCCCAACAGCACCTCAATACGTTCCGCGAACGCATGGCCGGCTATCCCGTCGCCATCGAAATGGTCAGCCGCTTCCGCTCCAGGGCCGAGCAGACCCGCATCCTCGCGGCCACCGCCGCAGGCCAGGTCGATATCCTCATCGGAACCCATCGCCTCCTTCAGACCGATGTCGTCTTCAAGGATCTCGGCCTCGTCGTCGTCGACGAAGAACAACGCTTCGGCGTGCGGCATAAGGAAAACCTCAAGCGGATGCGCGCCACCGTCGATTTCCTTTCGATGAGCGCCACCCCCATCCCCCGGACGCTCTACCTCGCCCTCACCGGCGCACGCGACATGAGCGTCATCGAAACCCCTCCCGTCAATCGCCTCCCCATCCAGACGATCGTCAAAACCTACGACGAGAAGCTGATCGTCGATGCCATCCGGTTCGAAATCGCCCGCGGCGGACAGGTGTTCTATCTCCATAATCGCGTCCTCACGATCGGCCTCGTCGCCGACCGCCTCCGCCAACTCGTTCCCGATCTGCGCGTCGGCGTCGGCCACGGACAAATGGGGGCCGATGCCCTCGAGCACATGATGACCGATTTCGTCGCCGCAAAATTCGACGTGCTCGTCTGCACCACGATTATCGAAAGCGGTCTCGATATCCCAAACTGCAATACGCTCATCATCGAGGGCGCCGACCGCTTCGGCCTCTCCCAGCTGTATCAGATCCGGGGGCGCGTCGGCCGCTTCCGTCATCAGGCCTATGCCTACCTGCTCCTCCACCGGCACACCCACCTGCTCGACGTCGCCCGCCAGCGCCTCGCCGCCATCCGCCAGCACAGTCAGCTCGGCGCCGGCTTCCGCATCGCCATGCGCGACCTCGAACTTCGCGGCGCCGGCAACCTCCTCGGCGCCGAGCAAAGCGGACACATCGTAGGCGTCGGTTTCGAACTCTACTGCCAGCTCCTCCGCCAGTCCGTCGCGCGCCTCAAGGGCGAGCAGCCCGCCGCCCGCATCCGCGCCAACGTCAAACTCGACTTCGTCTTCCTCGGAGACGGTTCTCCATCCCCGGACCGACGAAATTCCGGCTACGAGGACGCCTATACCGCCCTGCGCGACGCCGAACACGCCGCCGCCGGAGTCGTCCACGTCCCTCTCATCCAGGCCCGCATCCCCGCCTCCTACATCTCCGAGACCCGCCTGCGCATCGATTTTTACCGCCGGCTCGCCCTCGCCGAATCCCTTCAGCAACTCAAACAGATCCAATCCGATCTGCAGGATCGCTTCGGCAAATTCAGCGACGAGATCAAGGCCCTCCTCCTCATCACCGAAATCCGCCTGAGAGCGGAACAAAAAAGCATCGGTTCCGTCGAAACGGACTCCAACCGCCTGAAATTGCTCCGGGCAAGCGGGCGCCGGGATGACTGGGTTATGCTGGGCACCCGGTTTCCAAGGTTGACCGCGCCCAAGCCCCTTCTACGTTTGCGCGAAATCGTCACTTTCCTCAACAACCTCTCATGATGTTCCGTCGCTCCTTAGGCGCCACCCTCCTCGCCCTGCTGCTCTCTGCCCTTTGCGCCCGAGCCGACCAGGCGGCCGCATCCCCTTCTCCAGCGAGCACCCAGAAGCTCACGGCCAAGGTTGACGACGGCCTCGACGTTCGCTTCGCCAACGGCATCGCCGCCATCGTCGAAAACCAACCGATCACCGTCGACGACATCCGCCGCGAAATCGCGCCCCTCATCCCCCAGCTCCAACGCGAATCCCATAACGAGGAGGAATTCAACCAGAAGCTCCAGGCCCTCCAGGATGAGGTGATTCAAAATCTCATCGACCGCGTGCTCATCGTAAAGGCCTTCAAGAAGAAGAAAGAGGGCGACGACGAGGTCCGCAAGGTCCCCGCCAGTTACGTCGATAACCGCATCGAGGAAATCCAGAACGAGCAGTTCGACGGCGATCGCTCCAAGTTCCTCGCCTACTTGCGTTCCCGCGGAATGACCATGAAGGACTACCGCAAGGAGGTCGAAGACGACATCATTTACAACTATATGCTCGGTCAGCAGCGCAAGTCCGCCAGCATCGTCAGCCCAGTCAAAATCGAGCAGTATTACAACGAGAACAAGGACCGCTTCTACCAGGAAGATTCAGTCAAAATGGGCATGATCCAGCTCAACCGGAAGCCCGGTGAGACCGACGAACAGCTCCGTGATCGCGGCAACGAGATCATCGCCCGTTTCAAGGCCGGCGAAAAATTCGACGATCTGGCCAAAACTTACAGTCAGGACGCCCACCGCCTGCGCGGCGGCGATTGGGGCTGGCAGAAACGCTCCGACCTCAAGAAGGAGTTCGCCGACCCGCTCTTCACTCTCAAAAAGGGTGAGCTCACCCATCCCATCATCACGCCCGAAGGCTGCTTCATCCTTTACGTCGAAGGCCGGAAATACGCCGGCGTCCAGTCCATCGACGACGTGCGCGATCAGATCGAGCACATCCTCGCCCAGCAGATGGCGCAACGCAGCCGCGAACGCTGGCTCGAACGCCTTCGCCGCGACGGCTACGTGAAGCACTACTGAGGCCCCACTTTCCCTTCCCGTATGCGGCTGTCATCTGACAGCCGCTTTTTTTTGCCCACCCCAGCCCGTCTCCCGCCGCCCCTCAACTCTCGTAATCGTACAGCTTCGGATCGCGGTAGGGCGCCCTCCTCCTCGCACGATACCGATGCTTGGCTTCCATCGGACCACCCGGCCCTTCCGGTCCCTCTCCGCCGCCCATTCCGGTTTCGTCGTCCATTCCTTCGCCCGCCTCTCCAGCCCCAAGGCTCTCCTCCAGTTCCTCGGGGTCCGCCCCTTCCTCAAGTTTCCGCACCACTTCCTCCATCTCTCCCTCGATCTTTTCACCCGTCAGCTCCGAAAGCCTCCTCATCATCCTCCCCATCGCACGTGGATCGTTTTCATCCACACTCGAAAATTCGCCCTCCATCGCGCTCAGCGCCGCCTCCATCCGCGGATCTCCCTCCCCCTTCGCCGCTGCCGACTCCCCAACGGCCCCCTCCTCGCCGCCGGGCTTTCCCGGACCCGTGATCGCAAAGGACGAAAGCACCCGCTCCATGGTGTACGACGGATTGTCCGGACACCTGGGCACCTTCGCCCCCTGGGCGAGCGTGCGCGCAAAGAACTGGTAGACGGTGTTGTTGTCGGGACAGTAGTACTCGTAGATCGGCATGGTCGTCTCCGATTTAAGCATCCTTCCTCGGCTTGGCAAGTTGGTGCCCATGGACGACCGCTCCGCCGCCCGCCCCCCGGTTCAACGCATCCACCGCGGCCGCCAGCCGGCGACGCCTGTCATCGTCGCCCGGAAACAGCGTCAGCTGCCCGCCACCATCCTCCACCCCGGAAAGTCTGACGCTCACCAGGCGCAGCGGCCGGGGCTCGCGCCACGCCGCCCTCAGGCATTGCCCCAGCACCGCCACAAAAGGCGTCTCGAGATCACTCGCCTCCGCCAGCGATCGAGCCTGCGACGCGTGCGTGAAATCCGGATACCGCACCCTCACCGTGAGCGTGCGCACCCGCTTCCCGTCCGCCCGTACCTTCGCCATCAACGCGTCCAGCATGCCTTTTGCCACCCGCTCCACGGCGCCGAAATCAGGCAGGTCCTCCGCGAACGTCTCCTGCTGCGAATACGATTTGGCATCGTCCTCCTCCGTCTCCACCGGACGGTCGTCCTCGCCACGCGCCGCCGACAACAGGCCTCGCCAGCCGCTCCCCGCCAGCATCGCCAGGTCGTCTTCGCGGCAGCGCAGCAGGTCGCTCACCACGCGCAGTCCGTTCGCCACAAACACCTCTTCCGTCTTCGCCCCCACCCCCGGCAGTTTCCCCACCGGCAGCGGTGCAAGGAACTCCGCCTCGGTGCCCGGCGGCACCACCACAAATCCCCGCGGTTTCCTCAGCTTGCTCGCAATCTGCGCCACCAGCTTGTTCCCGGCCAGTCCCATCGAGACCGGAATTTCAAGCTCGTCCCAGATTCGCCGCTGCAAGCCCCGCACCGCCCCGATCAGCTCGGCTTCACTCCTGTGCCCGCACGGGCCCAGGTCCATGTACCCCTCGTCAATCGAGTTCCTCTGCACCAGCGGCGTCAGCGTTTCACATAGGTCGAACATCCGTCGGGAGACCCGCCCGTAGTTGCCGCTCGAATGCGGGATCAGGATCAGGTCTGGACACACCTTGAGCGCCCTCGCCGTCGGCATGGGCGTGTAAACCCCGCAGGCCCGCGCCTCGTAGCTCGCCGACGAGATGATCCCCCGCTCCCGCCCGCCCACCGCGCACTTGGTGCCGCGCAGCGAGGGATTGATGGCCTGCTCCACCGAGACAAAAAAGGCGTCGGCGTCGAGATGGGCAATCGTCGGAAGTCTCAAGGGCTCAGGCATGGCGACAGACCAATTTCACGCCCTCCGCCGCCCCGCGCAAGTTCCACCTCACTGAAGCACCAGCGGCAACACGACTCGGAACCGTGTCCCCATCTCAGGCTTGCTCTCAAAATCGACCGAGCCCTCCAGACAGCGCTCCACCAGAAACTTCACGCTGTACGTTCCCAGCCCCCTGCCCATGCCCTTCGTGCTGAACGAACGCTGGAACATCTGATGCTGTATCTCCCGCGGAATCACTCCCATGTTGTGGACCCAGAACTTCAGTTTGAGCCCTCCAAGCTCGCAACCCAGCGTGATCGTCTCCCCCACTTGCGAGGCTTCCGCCGCGTTCTTGACAAGGTTGCCCAGCACCCGCGTCAACAGCGTTGCGTCCGTCACAAATTCAATCAGGTCGCTGTGCTCGTCCACCACGATGTTTCGGCGCTCGCACACCGGATGTGAACGGTATGCTGCCGCGATTTTCCGCAGAAACGCCATTGAGTTGACCATCGACGGCTGCACCTTCAGCTCCGATCGCTCCGCCGCGGCGAGATCCCTCTGCGCCACGATTTCTTCAATCAGCCCCCTCGTCATCGAATACGCGAGCTGCGTGTCGTCGAGCAAGTCCGAGGCCACCGACACCCGAAGGTTGTCCAACAGCCCTTCCACGCCACCCGCCAAATTGATCACGTCGTGATAAAAGATACGCTCGAGCGCCCTGCGCCGCTTCTCCTGGCTGAGGTCGGATATCGCGACAACCGCGAACCGCTCGCCCCGAACCTCCAGCGGGGTCGACAGCACATCCAGATCCAGCGCCTCGAACTCTCCGTTCACCACGCGGGATATTCTGCACTCCTCCCTCGCCTTCACCCCTCCAAGGCCTGAAAGGATCGCCCGGAGCGCCCCGCATTCATGACAGGCTTCGGCGTTTCCACACCCCTCCGGACCCTCGAATGCGTGCACGCAGGAAAGTCCCTCGCCAAGACGGACGCCCACGAGTTCATCGAGCTGTTTGCCGCGCGCAAACTGGCCTAGATTGCTGCTCGTCGCGACGATCTGACGCCCCTGGTTCAGAATCAGCATGCAGTTGATGCCCGCCTCCAACACCGCTGCCACCAAAGGACTCGCGCTCAGGAAACCGGCCTGAGTGTGCACCGCCCCGATGCTTTCCCGACCGGCTGGCACAAAAGAGGCCTGCCCCTCATCGCCAGCGTGTGGCTTTGCTCCCGTATCGCGCATGTCGGACGCCATGGGTTGAGGTTAATCCGACCACCGTCCAACACAAGCGATTTGGTCCCCTCTTCGCGGGTCCTCATCCCTGGGCTGGAGATCGTCAGCGTTCTGACCTCCGACTTCTGACTTCTGCCGTTCTGGCTCTGGGGCGACCAACGGGATTCGAACCCGCGACCCTCAGATCCACAATCTGATGCTCTAACCAGCTGAGCTATGGTCGCCGTAATCCAGAAGAGCGGGCGAAAATCACGAGCCCTCGCGCCCCTGTCAATCCCTTCTTCTCCCCCTCATCCGCATCCCTCGATCTCCCCCGACTTTCCCTTTGCCTCCCGTTCCCTCCCCGCCAAGGTCGCGGCATGGCATTCTGGCTCAAGAAATTTGTGAGTTTCTTCCTCATGCCCCTGCCCCTCGTCCTCGTCGCGCTGGCAGCCGGCCTCTGGTTCCTCATTGCACGCCCTTCCAGCCGCTGGGGACGACGCCTCGTCGCCTGCGCCCTCCTGCTGCTGCTCACCCTGTCCCATCCCATCCTCAGCCGTTGGCTCATCGCCCCCCTGGAGTCCGCCTACCCGCCCATCCCCGAAATCCAAACCGGCCAGGCGCTTCCCGCTCCCCTCAACGCCTGCCGCTACATCGTCGTCCTCGGCTCCGGCAACGCCGACACTCCAGGCATGTCAGCCTTGTGCCAGCTCAGCACCGCCGGGCTGGGACGCATCACCGAGGCCGTCCGCCTCTCCCGCCTCCTCCCGCACGCACGCCTCATCCTCTCCGGCCCCTCCGACGGCGGACGTCGCCCCCACGCCGAGGTGCTCCGCAACGCCGCCCGCTCCCTCGGTGTCGACCCCACCCGCATCCAACTCATCGAATCGGCCCACGACACCGATGACGAGGCCCACGCCGTCAAGGCAATCGTCGGCACCGCCCCTGTCGCCCTCGTCACTTCAGCCTGGCATATGCCTCGCGCCGCCAGCCTCTTCCATAAGCAACAGGTGACCATCGTTCCCTGCCCCACCGATTACCTCGGGAAAACCCCAGCCCGGTTCAATTGGCATGAACTCTCCTGGGATGCCGAGAGTTTTCAGCGCAGCACCTTCGCCATCCACGAATACCTTGGCCTCCTTTGGACCTGGCTCCGCGATCAGCGCTGAATTGGACAAGAAACGCGCAGGAAATCAGCCAGTTTCGTATTTCCTCCCGCCCCTCGGTTGCTAGCTCTTAGTAACCTATGTTCTCCCTGAAGAAACTCTTCGGCAAAGAGGGCCGGTTCTACGATCTGCTCGAGGCCAGCGCGACCGAGGCCAAAACCAGCATCGATCTGCTGTCCAAATACCTTCATACCCCCGATCGCGACTCCGCGACGGCCCATCTGGACGATTTCATCCAAAGCCGCCGCAAGGACAAGCGGATCACCCAGGAGATCAGCGAAGCGCTCGCTCGCACCTTTGTCACTCCGCTTGAACGCGAGGACATCGAGGCGCTCTCGTTCTCACTCTATCGCATTCCCAAGTCGGTCGAAAAAATCGTCGAGCGACTCTCGATTTATCACGGGCGGCTCCCCTCCGATGGCATGCTGCGACAGATCCAGCTGATGCAGAAGGCCGCCGAAACCGTGGAGTATATGGTCAAGCAACTCCGCCACGGCACCGATATCGACAAGATCCGCGAACCGCAGGAACGCCTCCAGTGGGCGGAGGGCGAGGCCGACAAGGTCATGCTCGCGCTCATCAAGGACCTCTACAACGGCCCCTACGACGCCAAGGAGCTGGTCATCCTTCAGGACCTTTATGAGATGATCGAGAAGGTGATCGATCGCTGCCGCGACGCCGGCAACGTCGTCATCCAAATCGTCTTCAAACACTCTTAAGCCGGAGCAAGCCCTCCATGCTGCTCTTCATCCTGGTCCTGCTGACGGCCTACCTATTCGAATACATCAACGGCTTTCACGATACGGCCAACGCCATCGCCACGGTCGTCTCGACAAAGGTGCTCACTCCGCGCCAGGCCGTAGTCTGGGCCGCATTCTGGAATCTCGTGGGCGCTCTCGCAGGCACCGCCGTCGCAACCACCATCGGCAAAGGCCTCGTCGACACTTCCGTCGTCACTCTTCCCACCGTCCTCGCCGCCTTGATCGGGGCGGTCATCTGGAACGTGCTCACCTGGTGGCTCGGCCTGCCTTCCAGCTCCAGTCACGCCCTGATTGGCGGTCTCTGCGGTGCAGCCCTCGCCACCGCACACGGACGTTGGAGCGTCCTTACCTGGTCCATAGTCTCCACCAAGGGACATTCGGGCGGCCTCTGGCCCCTGGTCGTTTTGCCGATGATCACGTCTCCGGTTTTCGGATTCATCATCGGCGCGATCCTGATGTTCCTGCTCCTCCTTCTGCTGCGCCCCCTCCGCCCTCGGCTCGTCAACGTCATCTTCGGCAAGGCCCAGCTCATCAGCTCCGGGTTCATGGGTTACGGGCATGGCAACAATGATGCGCAAAAGACGATGGGCATCATCACCCTCACGCTCTTCACGGGTACCAAAGCGGGCCTTTTCGACCATGTGCCGGGCTGGCTTTCCTTCCTCCGAATTCCCACTTTCGAGGTGCCCTTCTGGGTCATCCTCTCCTGCGCCCTTACCATGGCCGCCGGCACAGCCGCAGGCGGTTGGCGGATCATCCGCACCATGGGCCACAAGATGGTCAAGCTGCAACCCATCGACGGCTTTGCCGCGGAAACGACCGCGGGGCTCATCATCCATGTCGCAACGATCTTCGGCATCCCCATCTCCACAACCCACGTGATCTCAGCCGCCATCATGGGCGTCGGCGCCACCAAACGCTTCAGCGCCGTCAAATGGGGCATCGTCGAACGCATCGTCTGGGCCTGGGTCTTCACCCTCCCCATCACCGCAGTCCTGGGCTACCTGAGCTTCAAACTCATCACCCTCGTCGGCTAGCCTCTCCCCCTGCAAAGGCAAAAAGGCCCGCCTCCACAGGCGGGCCTTTTCGTCAAAATTCGATTCTGTATCCGCTACAGCATCACTGAACGGTCACCGGAATCGTGATCGTTCCGTCGCCGAATCCCTTGAGATAAAGATTTCCGGATCCAGGGCGTCCGCCCTGCACGTTCACCGTAACCGATGCCTGCCCGGCAGGCACGACCACCTCGGGCATGATCACGCTCTCAGGCACGTCCGTCGTGACGTCCAGAAGCTGGCCGCCATCCGCCGCAGGATACGAAAGCGTGAAGGTAAGGGGCTGGCTCTGCCCCGAGCTCAGGCTCAGGGAGCTCGGCGAAACCGTAACCGATGCGCCGTCCACCCGGAATGCGCCCACAGGCGAGGTCCCCGCCGAATTCGACACCGAGATGTTGTAGTTGCGGCCGGCCGTCACCGCCGGAACGAAAAAGCTCAGCGAGGTCGACGAATCAAACACCGTTCGCGCGGGCACATTGCCAACCATCACCACGTCCTGCGGAGTGAAGCCCCGGCCGAGGACCGCGATGCGCGAACCGACCGGACCACGGGTCACTTCCAACGACAGCACGTAGCGGGTCGCGATCGTCGTCGTCTGCAGCCCCGTATAGGTTTGCATGTTACGAATGTAACCGCCCGCCAGCGTCTTGTAGTCGACGAGGAAGTAATACGTCATCTTGTCCTGCCCCGCCGGCAGCTGGTAGTCGCACTCGAAGAGATCCTCGCCCAGCCGGCTCTTGTGCATCTGGAAATTCTGCCCGTTCACCACAAGCGAGGCGCGTATCGAATTTTCCTGCACCGCGCCGGCAAACCGCCGTGCCCGCAGCGTGATCGTGTAGATCTGCGACGGATTTTCCGGCAGCGTCGATGGGGTGAGGTTCGTCAGTGTGACATCATCGCAGCCCGCCAGCGCCAGCAGGGCGAAGACGGCAAAGAGTCCGACAACGAATTTTCTCGCGAGGGTGAGAGGCTTGGTGTGCATTGCGAATTTTACAGAAAGGCCGGGTGGAGTTTGAGCGACCTAGTAATGAGTCACGGCGTCCTAGCGCAAGACAAAGCTAACCGTCCGACAGCGACCGGACTCTACGTCCATGTGCCCTTTTGCGCACGCACCTGCGACTACTGCGCATTCTACCAAAGCGCTCCCGATGCCGCCGCCGTACGCCAGTACCTCGAAGGCATCGCCCGCGAAGCCGACCTCGTGTCCTGGCCCGACTCCATAGACACGGTGTTTTGGGGCGGCGGCACTCCCGGCATTCTCTCCCCCCGCGATCTCGCGCTGCTCGGTTCCACCCTGCGCGCCAGAATGCGCGGCACCCCCGTGGAATGGACGATCGAGATGACGCCCCTCTCGGTCACTGAAGCCCGTCTCGATGCCCTGCGGGAAATCGGTGTGACGCGGATCTCCCTGGGAGTCCAAAGCTTCCAACCCGCGCTGCTCGACGCGCTCGGTCGCCAGCATACGCCCGAACAGGCGTTTCGCGCCGCCGAGCGCGTCCGCGCCGCAGGCTTCGCAAGCGTGAATTTCGACCTCATGTTCGCCCTTCCCGGCCAGGTCGACACCGACTGGGAGGCCGATCTCCGACAGGCAATCGCCCTCGCCCCGGATCATCTCTCGACCTACTGCCTCACGTTTGAGGAGGACACCAAGCTGTGGCTCAAGCTCTCGCAGGGGAAAGTGCGTCGCGACGTCGAGGCCGAGGCCCGCCTCTATGCGTTCACCTGGGATTTCCTGGAGGCCGCTGGCTATGCCCAGTATGAGATTTCCAACTTCGCGCGCCCGGGACACCGCTGTCTCCACAATCTCAACACCTGGCGGATGACCCGCTGGATCGGACTCGGTCCGTCCGCGGCATCCCAATACGCCGGGTGGCGCTGCTCCAACGTCGCCGACCTTCAACGCTGGCTCGAATTGCTCTCCGAGGACCGCCGCGCCACCGAGGACCGCTCCGAACTGTCCCCTGCGCTGCTCGCAGAGGACACACTCATCTTCGGCCTTCGCATGAACGACGGCGTCGAGCCCGCCGCCCTGAGGCCGCTCGCCCCCCTGGCCGAT
>JAJXYI010000684.1 GCA_021780625.1 bacterium
CTTCGGCCGCTCGTAGGCGAGGGTCGCGTTGTACGACCGGTTCGACACGAGGAAGAACGGCGTCTGCTGCGTGCCGATGACCGCGCCCGTGTTGGGATCGGTGATCGGAATGTCCTGCGAGGAATGCAGGGCCGTGAAGCTCGCCATGACGCCCAGGCCGTTGAGCATGCCGGGGAGGTCCTTCGGGAAGAACGACGAGCCGATCTCGTAGCCGTCGAGCTTGCCGTTGGAGGTGTTGTCGGGCTGCGAGAGGATGTAGTCGTACCCCTGGTACACGACCTTCCGGCGGAAGGGCACCACCAGGCCGTCGATCTGGCGCTCGAACACGCTCACGTACACCGCGGAGGCGTCGTTGAGGTAGTACTCGAGGGCCATGTCGTAGTTCTTGGACTTCGTCGGCCTGAGGTTGGAGTTGCCGCCGGAGGCGGTGCCGTAGCCGATGTTGGTCACGTCCTTCGTGTACGTGATCGTCGGGTTGAGGTCGGTGAAGTTCGGACGGCGCAGCGTCTCACCGTAGGCGAGGCGGAAGCGGAGGTTCGGGGTGATGTTGTAACGCAGCGAAGCGCTGGGCAGCAGCTTGCCCACGGTCGCGGAGCCGCTGTTGCCCCCGAAGGTCATGTCGGTCTTCACGTAGACGTAGCGGGCGCCCGCCTGGCCATCGAGCTTGTGGCCGGCCAGGTAGGTCTCGAAGTCGGTCATGAAGTAGCCAGCCGTGTTGACCTCGTTCACGTGGAAGTTCTCGGTGAGCTGGAGCTGGTCGCTCGTCTGGATCGTGGGATCCACGGTGCTCTTGTAGAGGTTCCGGATCTCGTCCGCGTGGTTGTAGATGTAGTAGCCGTTGGCAACCACCCACGAGGACGGGATCGCGGCGCGTCCATCGAAGAAGTTGGAGTTGTGGTACTGAAGCTGCGGATACTTCGCGAGCGATTGGCCGAGGCTCGTGTTGCCGCCCTGCAGGCGCTGCGCCTCGGAGGCGCTGCGGTCGTCGTAGCGCACGCCGAACTTCAGGTCCTTGAAGAACGGGATGTGGAGCTTGTACACGCCGTCGGAGGTGAAGGTGCCCGCGCTGCCCTTATTGCGATGCGCCTGGTCGTACATCTGGGCGATGTTCCACAGACTGGGATCGTTGAGGTCGCTGCCCGGGAAGCTGAACGCGGGCAGGCCGTCATGCGCGTTGAAATTCACCGATATCGAAGGGGCGACGCGGTCGATGCGCACCGCGAAGAAGGTGGAGTTGAACACGCTGGTTTGCCAGGAGAGGTCCGCCTTCAGCTGGAAGTCGGGATTGATGTTCCACTTGCCCGACAGCGCCGTGATGAAGCTGTCGGTCTTGCCGGTGGACATGTCGCCCGAGTTGAAGCCATAGACGTAGCCAACGCTCTGGCGGGACTGCACGATGTTGGTTCCGGGGTACAGCGTGACGGGACCGAGCGGACCGCCCCACCAGTCGACGAACGAGAACAGCAGGTTGTTGAAGTTCTTGTTCCGATACCCGTCGTAGAAGGCCTCCAAGGTGTACTCGGAATCCTTATTGGGAGCCCACTGCAGCGAGAGATTCACGGCGGGGCGCTTGGTCGAGCCCACGGTGTCGGTCGCGAAGATCGCATCGCGGGAGAGCACGTAGGGCGTGGCCACGCCATTGATCATCATGGTCGAGCCTGGGGCGCTCGGCAGACCGTCGGTCAGGCCGGCCACCCAGGGATTCGAGCCGTCGGTAAAGATGCGCTGATACGGCACCCAGCCCGCGGGCGGGTTGGCCGTCATGAACGGCACCTCCGCGCCAGGGGTCACGACGTTGTTGCGGTAGGGTGTCTCGGAGTACGAGACATTGACCAGCGCGCCGAACTTGCCCGCGCCTGTCTCCCAACGCTTGCTGTACAGGGCACTCAAGTTCGGACCGATGTCCTTGGAGAGGCTCTGGTAGATGCCGCGCGCGGCGAACGAGAACTCATCGCCCTTGAAGTCGAAGGGACGGTGCGTGCGAATGTCGATCTGGCCGGCAATCCCGTTTTCGAGCAGGTTGGCCGAGCGCGTCTTGTACACCTCGACGCTCGCGAGCAGGCTCGCCGGGACGTCCTGCAGCGAGTACGCCTGGCCCGAGGCGGTGAAGACGTTGCGGCCGTTGATCGTCGTGCTGACGTCGGGAAGGCCGCGGATCGTCACGGTGGCGATCTGGCCGCTTCCGCGGTCGGTCACCTGGATGCCGGGGAGGCGCTGCATGGCCTCGACGACATTGTTGTCGGGGAACTTGCCGATGTCCTCGGCCACGATCGCGTCGACCATGTTGGGGTCGGAGCGCTTGATATCGAGCGCGCTGCTGACGCTGGCGCGGATGCCCGTCACGACGAAGGCGTCGAGCACGACTTGATCACTGCTCGCGGCCTGCTGATCCGAGGTCTGGCTGGTTTTGGCGACCTTGGCGGCGTCCGGCTTCTTGGTGGACGTGTCGGTCGGGACCTGCTGGGCGGCGGCACCGGCCGCGCCCAGGAGGACTGCGAGCGCCAGGGCGGCGCCGCGGAGGGGGGATTTGCTGCGGGTCTTGAGTGTCCCGGGTTGCGGGACGACGCAGCGGAGGGGTTGGTTCATTGGAGCTAGGGTTTCAGTAGTTTCTGACGGAGTGGGCCGCAAGGGGTACGGCCCTCGATTACACATGCGCCATGCACGACTAGAACCCGACACCCCCACCCCTGCTCCGGGGACGGGATCCACATTACCGTTCGGTTGGGACGGGAAAGGAAGCGAGCAGCGGTAGCGAGATTCGAGAAAGAACTCAGCGGCCGACGTCGAAGCCCGACGATTCATCGTGGTGGCAGGCCGGGAGGCCGAGCCTCCCGCGCAGGGCGGAATCGTGATTCCGCACTCCACGTCGAATCGGAAACCCACGAGCAGAGAGTGTCGCTCACCACATCCGTTTTGGAGTATGGAGCCTCCCGCGCAGGGCGGAATCCCCGTTCGGCAGGCTCAGGGCCCTCGGGTGATCCCGCACTGCACGTCGAACCTGGAGCGGCTCACCACATCACTGCGGCTGCTGCGACCACTGCTGGTTGTAGTTCACGCTGCTTTGCCATTGGCCGAGGGCGGAACCGTTCGTCGTCCTGCCCATGCCGTCGAGGAACAACCCCGTCGCCCGGTTTTGGAACCGCACGTAGCCGCCGGTGAAAACCTCGAGCCATTGCTGGTTCGTGCTGGTGCTGCTGCTCCACTGGCCCGCATTCGAGCCGTTCGTCGTCAGGCCCATGCCGTCCAGGAAGAGCCCCGTGGCGCGATTCTTCAGGCGGACATAGGTGCCGGACGGCACCATTTCCCACTGCTGGTTGGTGCTGGTGGAGCCGCTCCACTGGCCGCAGGTCGAGCCGTTCGCCGTCTGGCCCAGCCCATCGATGTCCAGGCCGGTGGTGCGGTTGCCGAACTTGTAGTACGTGGGCGTCGTCGAGAACGAGGGCCAGCCGTCGACCCAGTAGAGGTCGTTGATGAACAGCACGGTCGCGTAATTGTTCGCTGAATCCAGCTGGTGGTACGCGCAGATCCAGGTGTCGTTGCCCGTATCCAGAATGCTTTCACCGCCAGGGGCGATATAGCGTCCGCCGCCCGCGAAGACCGTCGTGCCGCCGCCGTTCATCATGTCCACCCCGCTCTGGTCGTAATACGGCCCGGTGATGCTGGTCGAGCGGCCAACCACGATGTGGTAGGTGCTGCTCGCGCCGTTGCAGCAGGTGCCGACCGAGGCGAACAGGTAGTAGTAGCCACTGCGATACACGATCTGGGAGTTTTCGATTCCCTGACTATTGTAGGCGATGTTGTACGACGCGCCCGTGGGCTTGAAGGTTGTCGGGCTCAGCGCGACCACGTGCAGGCCGTCCGACCAGGAGCCGAAGGAAAGCCAGGGATTGCCCGACGCATCCAGCGTGAAGCAGGGGTCGATCGCGTTGTAGCTGGTCGAGGAACTCGAGGTGATGATGGCTCCCTGGTCTGCCCAGTCGCCGGTCGCAATCGAGGTGGCCGTCGCCAGGCCGATGGCGGAGGTCTTGGAGCCGAAGGTGGACACCGCGTAGTAGCACAGCGTCTTGCCGTTGTAGTCGGCGAAGGACGGCGCCCAGGTCCAGGTCGAGTTGCCATTGTATGCGGTCCACCAGGACAGGCCGCTCTGGAAGATCGGGATTCCGGTGTTCCAGGTCGTGCCGTTCGAGGACCAGTCGATTCCGATGCCGGCCCCCCAGGTGCGGCCGATCCACCAGGTGCTGCCTTCCTTGATGATTGCGGGATCGTGGCAGTTCAGATCGCCACTGAGCGACCAGGTGGCAGCCGAAGCCGGGGAGACGAGCAGGAAGAACGCGGACAAAGCGGCGCCCAGGAGCGCCGCGAGGGGATATTTTTTGGGCGTATTCATGACTAATATCGGGGTCGAACGGAGCGGGGCCGGGAACGGCGTTGGCAGCGCGGGGCGGCCAGGCCGGGGGTTTCCATGCCGGAGGGCTGGCTGGTTGGTCGGCCAGGCCGGAAGGGACGCGAGTCGAGACTCGCGTCCCGAATGCGGAGCCGAGGCTCCGCACTCAAAACGGGCAATGCGCGGGGCGCGGCGCACACACGCCCCGGATTTTCCCCCCAAAAAAAGACGGCGCTTGGGGCGCCGTCTTTGGGGGATTCAATACTTGTAGCTCAGGCCCACCATGTAGGTGGTGTCGTAGCTTCGCACGTCTCGCGTGAACATCGGCAGGTTGCCGAAGTTGTCGCGATACTTGCTCTTCGTGATGTTCGTCGCGTCAAACGATACCGTGAACCCGCGGCCGAGGTCGTAGCTCGCGGAAAAGTCGAGCTGGCCGCGCGGCTGGACCCAGACGGTGGACGGCTGGATGCCGCTCTGGTTGAAGCTGTCGATGTAGCGACCGCGCCAGTTGTAGGCCAGGCGTCCGCTGAAGGGACCGTGCTCGTAGATCAGGACCAGGTTGTAGTTGTCCTTGGATACCTGGGCGATCGGCTGCTTCTCGTTGGTCAGGGGATTCTCGGTCTCGCCCTTGATGTACGTGTAGTTGGCCTGCACGCCCACGCCCTTGAACGGCTCCGGGAGGAAGTCGAAGAAGTACTGGCAGGCCAGCTCAGCGCCCTGCAGGTAGCCGTTGTGCGTGCTGCGGGGGCGGGTGACCGTGTAGAAGCTGCCGTTGATCGTCTCCTCCGAGCCGTAGCTCTGGATGTAACCGTCGAGCGAGCGGTAGAAGCCGGCGATGGAGGCCATGCTCGACTTGGTCGGATAATACTCGAGCGAAAGGTCGTAGTTGGTGGAGCGGATCGGATCGAGGTCCGGGTTTCCGCCGGAGCCCTGGCCCGGCAGCGTCGGCCCCGGGGACGTGAGCGACAGCGCGGGGTTCAGCGCGGCAAAGTCCGGACGCGTCATCGTCTTCGAAATCGAAGCGCGCAGATAGAGATTCTCAACCAGCTTCAACCGGCCGGTCGCGGTCGGCAGCACCGCGTTCCTCGAACGGGTCACCGTCGTCAGTTCATAGGCTCCGGTGGTGTTCCCGTTGACGACCTGGCGCTGGTAGCCGCCGAGGGAATCGGCGGTGTGCACCATGCGAACGCCGAACAGGCCGTCCAGGACCATGCCGCCCACGTCCGTGGAGTAGTTGGCCATCGCATACAGCGTAGTCGTCTTCTCCTTGTCCTTGAAGCTCATCGAAGGATCAGCCGGCGGCGCGCCCACGGGGTGGCCGAAGATCTGGCGGATCACGTCGGTGTTGTTCAGCAGGTAGCTCGGATCGGCGGACCACCACTGGCGGATGCCGATCTGGTTGGAGCCGACGAAGAGGTTGGTCGGGGAGAGGTGGCCGAGTCCACTGACGCTGTTGGCCGGGGCGCGCATCCACTGGAAGTCGCCGCCGCCGTTCGCGGAAGAGTAGTTGACGTCGCGGTCGGCATACCGGGCTCCAAACTGAAGCGACTTCATGAAGGTCGTGCGCAGGCGGTAGAGCAGGTCGCTCCGGAGGGCGTACTGCACGCTGTGCGCGCGCGACCACTGGTCGAACAGCTGGGTCAGGTAGAAGTTGGCGGGATTGGTGTAGTCTATGCCGCTGGTGCTGACCGAGGACGCGTTGTTGTCGTTGTAGGTGATGTTGAGCACCGGAGTCACCGTCTGCGTGTCGAGGATCGCTCCGCGCGGACGGTAGGTGCTGACGTTGTAGCTCAGCTCGCCGGTGACTTTGACGGTGCCGTTGTCCCACTTGCCTCCGAAGGCGCCCTGGTAGGTGTCGGTCTTGTCGTGAAACGCCTGCGTGCTGGTCAGCGTGTTGGTGTTGTGCGCGGTCAGGCTCTTGACGAACCGGGCCGGCGTGCCCGCGCTGTCGTATTTCTCGGGCACGTTGTAGCCGTCGTATCCGGCGGGAAACAGGCTGACGTTGTCGATGTAGAAGCCGGCATTGGCCCAGCTGGGAATGCCGATGAAGAAGTCGACGCTGTGGAGGTTGTCGTAGTGGGTGTAGAGGTTGTCCCAGTAGAACTCGGTCCGGTCGTTCGGCTTCCATTGGAACATGGCCGAGATTCCGGTCCGCTTGCGGTCGCCGGGACTCATCTGGATGCCAAAGTTGTCGGCGTAATAGCCGCGGGCGCCGGTCGGATCGGCGGCGAGGTCGAACTGCTCGCCG
>JAJXYI010000351.1 GCA_021780625.1 bacterium
GTTGGCGGTTGCGGCCATCTGGTAACGAAGCCAGACGGCGCCGAGTCCGACCGAGCCGCTGGTCACGATCATCGCGAGCGTGTAGACCAGGAGCTGGTTGACGAAGGCATGAGATTCAAAGTGTTTCATGGGGAGCCGGCGTACGGAGCGGCGGGGGGGCTGTGGGTGGTTCGCGCGGGCAAGCGCGGGGGAGATCAAAGTTTTCGGAGGGCTCGGAGTTTCGCGGAGCGGCTGCGCGGATTGGCTTCGAGCTCGGCGTCGCCTGGCGTCACGGGACGGCGCGTCAGCGGCTCGGCCACACGGCTGCGAAGGTCCTTCGGGGTCGAGTCGGACGCATCGACAGGCAGGCCGCACCACAGGCGGAACTGCTGTTTGACGATCCGATCCTCGAGCGAATGAAAGCTGATCGCGCAAAGCACGCCGCCCGCGGCGAGCTTCGCGAAGGCCGCGGGCAAGGCCCGCTCGATCGCGCCCAGTTCGTCGTTCACCGCGATGCGAATGCCCTGGAACGCGCGCGTCGCCGGGTGGATCTTCGAGGCGTGCCGATCCCTCGCAGGAACCGCATCCGCGATCAACGCAGCCAGGGAGGCGGTCCGCGCCAGACGCCCGGTTCCGCGCGCGGCCATGATCGCCCGCACGATCCGCCGCCAGTGAATCTCCTCACCGTAGTCGCGAACGGCCCGAACGAGCATCGCTTCCGTCGCCGTCTCGAGCCACTGCCCCGCCGGCACGCCCGCACGGGGATCCATGCGCATGTCCGCCGGAGCGTCCGTGCGGAACGAAAAGCCGCGCTCCGTCGCGTCGAGCTGGAACGACGACACGCCAAAATCGAACAGCACCCCGTCGAACTCTCCAAACGGCAGTTCGGTCAGGCGCACAAAGTCGCGATCGACCAGCTCGAAACGTCCGGCGTAAGTCTCCGAAAGTCGGGCGGCGCGCTCGCGGGCCTCGGGATCACGATCCAGCGCGATCACGCTCACTCCGGGGGCGGAGTCGAGCAGCGCGCGCGTATGCCCGCCACCACCAAAGGTGCAGTCCAGAAAGCGCGTGCCCGGCCGCGGTGCGAGAAACTCGATCACCTCGCGGAGCAGGACGGATGCGTGACCCGGGTTCATGGTCGTGGAGGCCTCAGGCGACATGCGGCAGGTCCTCACTGCAAAGGCTGGCGTCCGCGGCATCCCCGCGCTGCAGCCGGAAATCAGCGTCGGCCTCCGCCTCGCGCACCGCGGCAAACAGCACGGAACGCAGCGCGTAGCTGCTGCGAAGGAAGGGCACGACCACCGTAAAATGGCGGTGGCACCCGAGTCGGGCTCCGGCGGGGACCGTGGCGCGAGTCGGGAGGCGATGGGGAGCGGTGCTCATGGCCTAGATTTGGTACCGACTCAGGAAGCCCGCCGGATTGGCGGCGCCCGGCTGCTTTCGCAGCTGTTCCCATCGCTCCGGACTGAAGATGTTGAATTTCGTCAACGAGCCGCCGAGCACCGCCTCCTTGGTGATGCCCGCATGCTGCAAAAGTCCCTCCCCCAGCCCGACGCGCCCCTGCTTGTCGAAGGTGAACGACTGCGACTGAGCGAAGAAATTGGCGATCTGGGCCTGCGCCTCCGCATCGGCCATCGGCACCGCGGCGATCTTCTCCACGAGTTTGGCCACTTCGGCCGGCGGAAGCACCGAGATGTACCCGTCCGGATTCGGCGTCGCAAGGAACTGATCCGCTTCCTCATGCGAGCTCCTCCACGCCGACGGGATCGTAAGCCGACCCTTGTCGTCGAGGTTATGCCGGAAACTACCGGTGTAGAGGACTCTTGAGATGGATGCCATGGAGACGGGCGCGCGACTGCCCCAAACCTCCCCATTTCAACCCACTTTTCCCCACCTGCGTCAAGATAAGAGCACCTCGAAGCATCATTTTTACAATTCACAGAACCAACTGAGGCTCATTGGCTGGCGAAGGCAGTCGCCCAAAACGAAGTCCCCTTGCGGACACACCGCTCCCCAGCGCTGAATCTGCGACCGCAAATGACGACCAACCCCCGTCTCCCAACGGCTGGCGCGACACCCCCCTTCGACCACGCCGACACAGCTCCCTCACGTATCCGCAAATGAACCACCCGACGCGGAGCGCTCTGGGCAGGACGAATGAAACTCAGGGGTTTATAGAATCACCTGGCCGGTGAAATGCCTGGGTGCGGACCAATTTCGGGAACCCGCCCTCCCAACGACTCCGCCTGGGTGTCCGAGGCGATTCCCATTCATTCGACGGTCATCTGGACGCTGCTCTCGATCACTCCGGATGCGATGGCATAGCGCGTCAGTCCGGCGGTGTCGTGGATGTCGAGCTTGTCCATCAGTCGCTGACGGTGTTTTTCGACCGTCTTGATGCTGATGCCCAATCGCGAGCCGATCTGCTTGTTCGGCGCTCCTTCCACGATCTGCTGGAAAACCTCGGCCTCGCGCGGAGTCAATTGACGGGACGCCTTCACGTTCGCGACCCCGATCTCCCGCGCCCGGCGCTCTGCGTTCTGCATGCGTTTGAGGATCGTGGGACTGAAATAGGGGCGGCCGGCGGCAATTTCCTTGATCGCCCGTACCAAGGCCTGACCGGAATTCTGTTTCACCAGATATCCCGATGCGCCGACCACGGCCATGTGGGCCACATACTCGTCGTCGCTGTGCGCGGACAGGACCAGGATTCGGGTTTCGGGAGCAAAGGCCTTGATCTGGCGCGTCGCCTCAAAGCCGTTGAGCACCGGCATGGCGATATCCATGACGACCACCATCGGGCGCAGCTTGCGGGTCAGGCTCACGGCTTCACGCCCGTCGGCCGCCTCGCCCACAACCTCAAAGTCCGGGCTCAGGCCCAGAAGCGTTATCAAGCCCTCGCGCACAATCGCGTGATCTTCCGCTAATACGATGGTCGTTTTCATGAGTCTTGTCCCGCCGATGGCTTGCCGAACGGAATCTCCGCCCGGACTGTCGTTCCCTTGCCACGCACCGACTCGATCGAAAACACCCCGCCGCTCATTTCCACGCGTTCTCGCATCCCCAGCAATCCAAGCCTGTTGTTCGCATTCGATGCCATGAGCTTTTCCACCTGAAAGGATTTCCCGTTGTCGTGCACTTCAAGGCGCACAGCGCCATCGACCTTGCTTACGCGCACCGACACGAGCCGCGCATGGGCATGGCGGGCCACGTTGGTGAGCGCCTCCTGCGCGACCCGGTAGAGCACGGTGCGTCGGTTGTTGTCGAGCCGCTCGACTCCGGAGAACGCCATGAACCGTATCCGCAGCTTCCTGCGCCCGGGCAGATCCTGGATAAATGACCGCAGGGCGGGGACCAGTCCGAGGTCGTCAAGCATCGCGGGACGCAACTCACGCGCATATCGATGCACCACCTCCACCGACTGCTGCACCAGGCGCTGGGTTTGGTTGATGCGTTTCCTCAGGCCCCGGTTGTCGATCGCCGACGCCTCTTTCAGCGCCGCAAGCTGGACGTTTATCCCCGCGAGGATCTGCGCGACCTCGTCGTGCAACTCGCGACTGATCTCCTTGCGCTCGTCTTCCTGCGCACGCAGCACCTGGTGGGCCAAGCTGCGAAGCTGGTCCTGCATCCGGTGCGAGCGGGCAAGCAGCTGACTGTAGTGCCGCGCTCCAAGTTTGAGCCTCGTCTCGTCGGCCTTCCTGCGGCTGCACTCGATCCGCATTGAACGCCTGGCCTCCGCCAGGGCGGCCGTCCGACGGCGCAGCATCTCTTCGAGACGAAGGACCCGCCTGGCCGATTTTTTCGCCGCCCGGTTCACCGCCTCCAGCGGCTTGAGCGCGCCCAGGAAAAATTCACCCGCCTCCGTGACGAGTTGCAGATCTCCATCCCGTCCACTCGCCAACTTGTCCGTGGAAGACAGGGCCGACATCGACCGGTCGTGCACTTGGGCCAAGTCCACCGAGTCGAACCCCAACCCCGCCGCATCGAGCCCCAGCAGGCGCGAACTCTCTCCGTCACGCGCCCCGCCAGCCAAGTGGCGCCTCAGGGCCGCATGGTATCGTTTCGCATAGTTGAGTGCTGGATTTTCAGTCATGTCCGCTCGATCGATTCACAGACAAACAATCAATTCCCGCCGCGACTCTGTCGCTCGAATCGGCTGGATCGGACTGCTGCCTGCGCGTCTGCTTAATTACCGAGAAGAGCGGTCGCTGGCGAGCGCTCCTTTGTGGGGTGAATCCCACCCCAGGGCGACCTGAGCCGTCTTTTCAAGTCTGCCGGGAACCACTGCGTCAGCGACCGGAATCGAAAGGGCTGCCCCGGACCATCCGGGCCCGGAACGTATTGCCTCCGGAACGCCTCCCACGCCACCACCTGCCGGCGTCGGGCAACACCCCATGGCTCCGTCCGCCGCGGGCGCGTACGCTACCGGACTCCCAAGGGTTTCGACTCCAGCCGGGCGCCACTCACGGCCGCCCATCCGGCCCTCGGCGCCGCCTCCCTGTTCCATCTTCAGCCCTTTCCAATCCCCCCCGGCACGACCGCACCGGAACTCCACGCCAGCCATTCCTCTTTTTCACACCGCTCAACCACATCCACTATGATTACAAAACACACACTGTTGATTGCCTCGATTCTAGCCGTCGTTCTTCTCGCCGGCTGCAAACCGAATTCCCAGAACGCATCCTCCGCATCCTCCGAGTCCTCCGGCACCGCCGCCAAGCAACTCGACAAGGCCAAGGCCGCGGGCAACGACGCCGCCGACCGGATGCAGGACTACACCTTCGACCAAAAGACCCGTTTCGTCTCTGACATGAAGACCGAACTCGCGGCGCTGAATGAGAACATCACCGAAATTTCCGCGAAGATCGAAAAGTCCAGCGCGGCGGTGCAGGCCGACGCCAAGCCAAAACTCGCCGCCCTGCGCGAGCAGGCGGCTCAGTTGAACCAGCAGCTCCAGGCCGTCGTCGATTCGACGCCTTCAACCTGGAGCGGCATCAAGGCCGACTACGAAAAAGCCTACGCCTCGCTCAAGAATGGCGTGAACCAGTCGCGCCAGTGGGTCAGCGACAAGATTGCACCGTGAGCGTCCGTCGAAAAATCGCCGCATCCGAACAGGGCGAACCCACGAAGCCCGCCCCTGCTACCATCGCCCGCGACGGAGGGACGTCTGTTTCCTCCCTTTTCAGCCGTCCGAAGGCCGCGCCGCTTCCCCATTCTGTGACTGCCGTGTCACAGTGACTTCAATACAACCGCATCGTTTAGAATCACTCCCATGTCACTCCTCTCAGCCGTCCTCACCTTGATCGTCGTCGGTCTGTTGCTCGCAGTCGTCAACCGCTTCCTGCCGATGGATGGGAAAATCAAATTCATCCTCAATGTCGTCGTCGTGGTCGCCGTGGTGCTCTGGCTGCTCTACGGCTTCGGCGTGCTGGGGCACTCCGGCGACGTCCACATGCCCGAGATGAAATAGCTGCGTACCGGCGAGCCGGGGGCCGGACGTTCGGACGCATCGGTTCTCGCACCCGGTTTCGCCCCCTCTCGCAGCCCTGCGCATTCGCCCAACGTTCGCGGAGACTGTCCGCTCAATTCCAACCGCGCACCCGCAATTCTCCCTAACCCACGATCATGAAAGACCCAGTCTACAAGCTCATCGAACTTACAGGCACGTCACCCCGGTCCATCGAGGACGCGGTAGCCAACGCAATCAAACGCGCGAACCGGACCGTCAAGAGGCTGTGCTGGTTTCAGGTCATCGAGACCCGAGGCGACATCGACAAGGGGAAAGTGCGACGCTGGCAGGTGATCATCAAGGTCGGTTTCGCGATCGAAGATTGAGACCCCACGTCCCCGATGCGCATGCACCCGGCATCAAGGCAACGTCCGATAAAAACGCCAGAAATGGCGGGTAGCGTATTGAGTCCGTCCTATTTTCAGTATCATTCGGGATGGCAATGCCCCGAAAATCCCAGGCCCGAGAAAAGATCGTCTTCCTGTTCGACGTGGACAACACGCTCTGGACAACGATCGCGTCACGGCCGATTTGAGGCGCCACCTCGAGACTGAAGTCGGCCCTGCGCAATCCAGGACCTATTGGCGCATCTTCGAGCGCTTGAGGGAGGAACTTGGATACGCCGATTACCTGGGTGCCCTGCAGCGGTACCGGGTCGAGCATCCTCACGATCCGCGCCTGCTCACCATCTCCCGCTACCTGGTGAACTACCCGTTCGCCAACCGGCTCTTTCCCAATTCGCTCGACGTGATCGAACAGGTCAGGCGGTGGGGAACTGCGGCCATTTTGTCGGACGGCGACGTCGTCTTCCAGCCAAGGAAGGTCGAACGGTCGGGCCTGTACGAGGCCGTCGACGGCAAGGTGCTGATCTACGTCCACAAGGAGCAGGAGCTGGCCGACGTGCTGAAGCGGTATCCCGCAGACCACTACGTAATGATCGACGACAAGCTGCGCATCCTCGCCGCCATGAAGAAATCCTGGGGCCGGCGCGTGACCACCGTATTTGTGCGGCAGGGACATTACGCACTGGATCCGAAGATCGTGGCCGCCAACCCGGCCGCCGACGTGAGCGTGGATCACATCGGAGACCTGCTGGGGCGCGACCTGCGCTTCTTCATGCCTCCCGCCGGACGTTCCGCCCGCTAGCGCATTCCCAAACGCGCCGACCGCTAGGCGCCGGAACGCCGGAGGGTCCGCACCACGACCATGCACGCGGCGCCTATCAAACCGATCGCGAAGCTCGCCTTCGTTGACCTGGAATCCTTTCGGTCAGATCGCGCGGCTCCACCCTCAGGGGAGAAACGTTGCTCCGCCCGGATCGCAGTCTCGATCCACATAAAACTCCTACGCCACAGCACCACCAGCCGATCGATGCGCTCCACGGGCATAAGGACCCGCGTGATCGTTGCGGCATTGTCCACCCGTCGGAGCGCGATCGCCCGACGAAGCTCGGCTTTGCGAACGGCAAGCCTGTTCAGTTCCGACCGCGAATGCGTGTCCGATCGTTCTCAAGTTCCCGCCGCGTTCCCGCGAACGGTCCCGGCTGACCGGAAAACGACCGGCGGAGGACCACAAGGGTCACGAGCAGCGCCCCCAGGTAGATTGCCGTGAGGCCTGCCAGCACGGTGATCCGCGCACTCTCCCAGAACAGGTACACCAGGGTCATACAGGCGAACAGCATCGCCATCAGTCCCGAAAAGATCGCCGCAGCGATCCACACGAGCACCTTGATGAAGCGGATCTTCTCCTCCTGAAACTCGACGGAAAACAGCTCCAAGCGATCCAGGACTGCAGTAATCAGTCCGTCACCCAGCGATCTGAGCGACCCGACCAGTCCCGGAGGCCCCGATGCATCGGTTTTCGTGCACCCAAATACGTTCTTCCCAGCCGTCCCACGAGAAGGCCCACCAGCAGGGCTGCGCCCGCGGCAATCGCCAGCGCCTGATAGGGATTAGCCCGGACGTACTCGTCGGCGTTTCGTGCCTGCACAACGACGCTTCCTTTCACACCGGCATAAACCTTTTCGAACCGTTCCTTCGCCGCGACAAATCAGGCGCGGAGCGAATCAACCGCCTCGTCAGATTGTTCGGAGGCGGTATTTGCAATCATGGTCTCCGCCTCGACGACCAGCGCCTGCAGCTCCCGAAGAAGCTCCTTCGGAGTGAGAATCTCTTTTGTTGTGGTCATAGAAAATGGGACTTCGTTCGACCCGGTTTTCCGGCCCCACCCGGGCCGGGGGCGATCAGGGTCGCGACACGGTTATTCGAGTCATCATAGTCGCAGGAGCCCTAATCGCTGCGTCGCATCAGGCCGGCGATTCCCGCCACCGAGGCGACCAAGCCGCCCGCCAGCAGCCACAGCGACGTGTCGGTGGGCACCCCGGTGAAAAGCCTCGAGAAATCGGAGCCAATCGATTTCGACGCCAGGACGCCGTACACGATCAAGATGATTCCCGCGACCAGCAGGACGAATGACATGGATCTGTTCATGGAATTTCGGGTAGGAGGTTGGTTGCCGTGAGTCCTCCCGGGTATCGGGCGCCTTGTTACACAATCCGACGGTCCCGCTCGTTCTCGCTGCGGCAACAGTGCGAGAGTAGGCCCCGCCGGCCCGCCCGGCCATGGGGCATTGCCCGACACGCCGGAACGCCCCGGCACTGGCACCATCGACCCCGATTCCCCAGGCCGCTCCCTGATCGTCGCCCGAAATCCTCGTCCCCGTTGCTCCGACGATCGATGTCAACGCATGCGCAGGAAGCGCAGGTCCGCCTTCAGCTCTTCATTTTCCCGCCAAAGGCTGCAGATCAGTTTGAGCGTCCTGCGGCTGAATCCGTGCGTCCGGCGATAACGTTCGATGCGGCGAAGTTCGTACAGTGCGTCATTATCGAAGCTCAGCCCGACTTTCGGAGTCTCACGCATCGAACCAAGCAGGCCGAGACTGCAATAGGACCGAAGCCTGTCCGGTGACACCCCGACAAGTCTGGCCGTTTCCTCCAGCGTGTAGGCCGAACGGCTGCAATCGGGCAATCGGGCCAGCGTCAGGGGATATTTTTCAGGGCGGTCCGACTCGTTCATGGTGAAATCCTGGGTTTGAACGGAGAGATGCGGGCAAGTTGCTCCCAAAGGGAACGCTCGTCTGCGGAAACTGAAACAGGGGTGTGGATACGCACGGTCGCATAGAGGTCGCCCCGAACGCCGTCCGACCTGGGCAGGCCCATTCCGCGCAACCTAAGGCGGCAGCCGGCCGCAGTCCCGGGCGGCACCCGCAGCGACGTGGGCCCATCGAGCGCAGGTATCGTGACGGACACTCCCAACACCGCTTCCCAGGGCGCCAGGGCCAGATCGTAATAGAGGTCGCCCGCCAGGACTCCAAAATCGGGATGGCTCGCGAGCCGCACCCGCAGGAACAAATCCCCAGCCGCGCCGCCTCGTGCGCCGCGGCCACCCTGACCGGCCAGGCGGATGCGCTGTCCTTCGCGCACCCCGGCGGGAATTCGGACATGGTAGGCGTCCGTCCGGTCTTCGGAACCGTTCTCTCCCGGACGCCGCAGCGTCACAGTTCGGACGGCGCCCCGCAGCGCCTCCTCAAAAGTGACCAAGAGGTCCGCTTCAACATCCCCGCCCTCGCGCGGGTCGCCGTGTCTCCCATCCGCCGAATCGTTCGCCCAAAATCGACCGCGTCCCCCGCCGAAGAACGATTCGAAAAAGTCGCTGAATCCCGTCCCGCTGAATTCGAAATCCGGCGCCCCCGATGCGGACCGCGGTCCACTGCGGCGCTCCGCACCCCGTCCCGCTCCAGTCGCTTCGGCGTCCTCCCAGTTCGCACCGAGTTCATCATAACGCCGTCGTTTCGCAGTATCCCCCAGCACTTCGTACGCCTCGTTGATCTCCTTGAACTTCGCCTCCCCGGAAACCTTGTTCGCCGCAACGTCCGGATGGTACCGGCGCGCGAGGTTGCGAAAGGCCTGTTTGATTTCGTCAAACGAAGCGGTACGCCCGACGCCCAGCGTCTGGTAATAGTCTTGGAATTGTATGCCCATGGGCTCCGGTCCTTTTTGAGGTTTATTCGCTCCTATCCAACATCGTCAGGGTGAACGCGGCGGATCGTCGTCCGGCGCCAGCCGAACCCCATCGATGATCCACCCTCTAATCGGGTCGTAGTGCGATCTGCCTCACCACGCGGCCGGACAGCTCCATTGCTTGGCTTTCCGTAAGCCCCGCCTGCCCGGCTCACTTTCGCGGCGGCGGCACCAGCTGCAGCACGACTTTCCCGTGCATGTGTCCGCGACGGCTGAGTTCCTGGCCCTTTTTCGCCTCCGAGAGCGGAAGCACCGTCTCCACCCTTACCTGGAGCGAGCCCGAATCGACGAGTTTCGATATCTCACCCAGCTGCTCCGCGTTGGGTTCCGTGGTCATAAGAACCTCCCGCACGCCGTGCTCGGCCGCCGCGGCAGGTGAGGGCCGGCTCACGAGGGAAACCAGGATGCCACCGCGCTTGAGCACCTTCAGGGAGCGGTCCTGCACCTCACCCCCCACCGTGTCCAGGACCACGTCAACATCCTCCACAACGTCTTCGAACCGCGCCGTCGCGTAATCGACGACCTTGTCGATTCCGAGTTTTCTCAGAAAGCCGTGGTCGCGCGGCGACGCCGTGCCCACGACGAAAGCGCCCCTGCCCTTCGCCATCTGGACGGCCAGATGTCCGACTCCGCCTGCCGCCCCGTGTATCAACACACGCTGGCCGCTCGTCAGTCCGGCCACCACAAAGAGCGACTGCCACGCAGCCAGCCCGGCCTGCGGCAACGCCGCGGCGTGAACATGATCCACGGACCGGGGTTTCGCCGCCAGTTCCGCCTCACGTATGACGACGAATTCCGCATAGGCGCCATCCCGCAGAATGTCCGATCGGCAATAGATCTCATCACCCACCTTGAACCGCACAGCCCGCGGTCCGACACCTTCCACCACGCCGGAGACATCCCATCCCGGCACGAGAGGGAGCGTGTGATGCAGCGTATCCTTGAATTGTCCTTCCCGAATCCTCCAGTCGATGGGATTGATCGCCGCGGCATGAACGCGCACCAACACGTCGTCGCCGCCGGCCCTTGGGCAGGGCGCCTCCTCCTGGACGAGCACGTCCGGCCCTCCGTAGCCATAGAAGCACACCGTTTTCATGGTTCTCATCGTCCGAGCCTCCCATCAGCGAGCCATCCGTCCCACTTACGGAATCCATGCACGACGAAATGCCCGGTGGCAGATCTCTGCGCGGACACTCGTCGTGCATGGAGTTTAGATTCGGCTGAGAAGAGCCCGGAAGTCGGTGGCCCGACAAACGCGGGCGGGGAACCTATGCGCGTCTCTGGCGGGCCGCAGGACACTGGTGGGGATTTCATCAGCGTGAGAATACCCCGGTGCCACCGCCACGGAATGGGGTGTTACGCTAACGACCGCCGTTTCCATGCTGAAGCGCGAAACCCGTATTTGGCAGGAATGCCGCCGATTTTCCGTCGCTGACAATCTCCCCGCTTTGGTGTCGCCGGCGCAGATCGGGTTATGCCCCATGGCATGGGCCCCTTGTGAAGCCTACCTTCATGATCGCGGCATTCTCCGCTTACACGCGACACGGGGAGTGAACCAGTCCCCGACGCACACGAACCGTTCAACCCATCCAGCCCGGCAACAGGGCGCCCGGCACCGCCGCCCTCTCCGCCCCTTGGGGCAACCCACCCATGTATCAAGATATCAGACTGTTTTACGGAATGAAGATCGGGGCCTCGGACGGCCTTATCGGCCATCTGAAGGATTTCTACTTCGACGAACAATCGTGGATGCTCCGTTACATTGTGGCGGATACAGGGTCCTGGCTGCCCGGGCGGCAGGTGCTGCTCACCCACCATGCCTTCGCCCCCGACGCCTTTTCCAGCGCTCTCACTTCCGACCGGGTCCTGCACGCCAGGCTCACCCGCAAACAGATCGAGGACAGCCCTTCCGTCGACACCCACCGGCCAGTCTCGCGGCAATACGAGGACGACTATCATCGTTACTACGGCTGGCCGACCTACTGGCAGGATGCGGGCCTTTCGGGCGTGGCCGGGATCCCGGCCCCGACCCCTCCGCCCGCGGCGGCCGGCCCGACGCGCCATGGACACAACCAACGCGACGACATCCACCTGTTCAGCACGGCCTCCGTCGCCGGCTATCAAATACAAGCCACGGATCGCCCGGCCGGGGCGGTGCGGAGCTTCATGGTGGACGGCAAAACCTGGGAGATCCGCGAGATCTCCGTGGACTCCGGCCACTGGTATTCCGTGAGAAAAATCCTGATCCTGCCGGACAACGTCGAGCGGATCAGCTACGAGGACTCAACGGTTTACCTAAACCTCTCCAGCGAGGATATTCTTCAGACCAGGAACAACGAAGTGGCCCAGGCCTGCCCGGGCCGGCCCTGACCACGCCAACCGCGCACTTCCCTGGCCCTGCCTCACCGTCCGCACAAATCGTCCGCATCATGAAAACCACTACTCCCCCCCTGCTCACCAAGATCTACGCCGCCGACCTGGCGCTCCGGATTCTTTCGGCAGAGGAAAAACTCCGGGCTCTTTTCGAGGGGTTCCCCAAGAGAATGAGCCAGCCCGGCAACGCATGAGCCCGGACGCCTCTCCCTGCCACAAGAACAACATCACGCACTGGTCCGATTTCTTCCGCCCATGAGCACCCCACGCCTTCACTCGAGTCTCCCCCCATCCACTTCCTCCGGCAACGGATCACCTCGGCGCTGGCTGGCCGTGATCGACCACCATGAGGCACGAATCTTCCGGTCCCTTGAACGGGGGTCGAAAGCAGACCACATCCGCCCCGATCAGTCCGACGAATCGATCAGCCACACGACCAGTTTCGATGGTTTCTCAAGAGGGCAGGAAAAACCGGCGGCCCACAGCTTTTTCGGTCCGATCGCCGACGCCTTGGCGGGCGCAGACCGGATCCTCATCCTCGGAGGAGGCACCGGCACCGGAAACGAGATGGAACAGTTCACGACGTGGCTGACGACGCACCGCCCGGATTTCGCACTTCGGATCGCGGGCTCCGTCATCGTCGACGCCCACCACCTTTCCGATGACCAACTGCTCGCCCTGGCCCGCGGCTATTTTTCAAATCCCAGCTCGCCGCCGGACTTCCTCAATCGATGACCAAGTGCAAACAGTCACCAGCCGCTCTCCAACCGAGACTACCTTGGAGCCTTAAGTCAGTGCCGCTGGAGCCGGACTGCAGCCAAGCTCCTGGCGGGATAGCTCAGGGGAGAGTCGCACCCGGCACACCCGGCGCTTCCTTGCCTCCGGCGAAGCTTCCCGCGTCCTACACCGGCGCCTCCGAGATCCGGCGCAGAGGCTCCGTGATGACGGGGAGCGAGTTCGATCGCATGCTCAGGGATGCCGACCGCGGAAACCGCCACGCTGCCCGCCCCTATTGTATTCGCCAAAACCGGCTGCGTTGAGGCACCACACACGCCCCGCCGCGCCATGGATGCCGGGTTATTCCGGCGAAGGCCGCGGCCACTGGACGCCCCCTTCGTTTTCCCAGACAGAAATCGCTCCGTCCAAATCCGATGCCGTCGTATGGGCGCCCAGTCGGAATTCTCCCTCGCCCTCGACAGGAGGATATTCGGGCGACCTAAGCCGGCCTGAATAGGACGATCCACGAAAGTCCATGATGGCGCGTTCAGAGCCGATGATAGAACGAGTACAGGAGGATGAACGCTCCACCCACCGCAACGATCAATCCACCACTCACCAGCCAGGACAGGTTTCGATGCCGCTGCGGCACTTTGAAACGCAGCCCATGCACGTCGGAGGAGGCGAAGCCCGTTCCGAACAGAGAGGCGATAATCATGGAACTACCGACTGCCAATAAGATGCATGAAAAGGTGAAGGCCATAAAGCGACGAACAGTGGACCGGCACGTGTTTGGCGATGTCGTCCTGCGGACATTACACCTCCGACGCATTTCACGGCATGGGGTGTTCCCCTGCCAGCGGACAACCCGACCTTTCCACGGGCGCCTGGCACCGCCCGTTTCTCTAAAGGATGAATCACGGTGGGTTTGCTCGGCTGTCCCGGACGGACAGACGCTTCGCTCTCTTGCCTGCCGGCCTCGCCGTTGGACTGTGACGGCGCAGCACGCTTTCCGCCGCCCCCTCGGACGACGGGCCATCTCCCACCCAAATCAATCCCCACCATGAAGCTTCGCCTCACCTCCCTGGTCGCATTTCTGATTCCCGTGCTGGCTCTCGCCCGCCCGGCACCCCAGGTCATTCATCTTTGGCCCAACGGCGCCCCGGGCTTCGAAAAGCTCAAGGATATCCCCGAGCGGGCCCACTCGTACTGGGTCCGCGACGTCAACAATCCCTCGATCACGGTCTTCCGGCCCGATCCCGCAAAATCCAACGGCTGCGCAGTCGTGGTGGCACCCGGCGGCGGGTTTCGTGAGCTCGTCTTCGACGCCGAAGGCAAGCAGGTCGCGGACTACCTCAATCCGCTCGGCGTCACGGTCTTTGTACTGAAATACCGGCTACCGAACGCCCCCCACTCCCCTTACACTCTGGCGAACGTGCATCAGGACGCCTTTCGTGCAATGCGCCTGGTGCGCTCCCGCGCCGCCGAGTTCGGCGTCGACCCGCACCGCATCGGCTTCCTCGGTTTCTCCGCCGGCGGACAGATCGCGACCATGCTCGCGTTTTCCCCGGGAGCAGGTAACCCGAAGGCGCCGGACCCGATCGACCGCGCCGACGCCAGGCCCGATTTCGTGATGATGGTGTATCCGGGCGGCGGAGTCCCAAAGGTCGTGCCGCCGTACGCCCCTCCCGCCTTCCTCCTGGCAGCGGACGACGACGAGTACGGCTGCGACAAGGTCGCGCTCGCGATCTACGAAAAGTACCGCGAGGCCGGCATCTCCGTGGAGGCTCACTTCATCGCCCAGGGCAAACACGCCTTCAACATGGGCAACCGCTCGCGCTTCCTCGCGATCCGTCACTGGCCCGACCGCATGGCCGACTGGCTCGCCGACCGCGGCTTCCTGACTCCCCCCGCCCACTGAATTTCGCGCGGCAGGCTGCGTCCGTCTCTCATGCAGAACACAGTCCAGGTTAGAACCACAGAGGCACACTGCGCACACGGAAAACCCCCTGCGGGCTAATCCCGATTCCACTCCCATTCACACTGAAAAGAGCAGTTGAATGAAAAAAATGCAGTGAACAGAAGAAAACGAAGGCAACAAAGGCATGAAGGCCAGGCGTTCGAACAAATGGGTCCAAACGAATGCCATTCACCTCTGAGTTGGAAAGGACAGCACCTTGGAGTTCGCGCTAAGCGCGCTTGTCCTTCGTGATCTTCGTTTCCTTCTGTTAACTGCGTCTTTTCCGGGGGGCGGTCCGGCCATCCGTCGGATTCAGGAAAAAAAGGAGGCCGCAGGCGCGAGCCCACGGCCTCCGATGCTCTAGTAAACCCCCACAAAGTGATCCTGGGTCTCTGGAAGCCCGCCCGATGTACGCCGCGGTCCGGAAGGCGGATCGCGGCGTTCCCTAACACCGGACCGGCTCCCGGGAGTCCTCCGACGCGCGGAGGTCCCCCGGACCGGATCTTGTGGCTTCAGGCTAGAACGAAAACGTATTCGTCACCGTCCAAGTCATGCCTTCCTGGATACGGAACCCGGCGGGCGATCCGTCAGGCTGCACGCTGATGGGCACCAGCTGCGGCCCCCTGCCGATGTTGCGCATGTTGAGTTGGATGCGCCAGGTCAGGTCGTGGCTGATCTTGCGCTGGTATCCCATCCAGGCGTCGACATAGTCGTAGGAGGGACTCCAATACGGCTTGTCCACGTCGAGGTTGTCCATGGTCGCGTTGAGGGCATAGCCGAGGATGTGCTTCTCCTCCCAACGATAGCCGATGCCCACGTTGAAGCCCTTGAGGCGCCCGGAGTCCGGGAACGTGTAGTTGGTGATGAGGTTGAAGCGCCACGGCGCCATCTCGGGCACCATCTTTCCGTTGGTCTGCAGCTGGAACTGGTACGCGGACCAGATGTTCTGCATGAAGTACTGCCTCAGGGTGGCGTCACCACCCCACCACAGGCGGAGGTCGCCCGCGGGAGACGAGTACTTCGTGTACATCTGGTTGAGGAAGTTCACCAGGTTTGCACCCAGCGCGGTCTGCGAGGCGAAGGTCTTGGACGCGTTGAGCGACACGTTCAGGCCCTTGACCGGGCTTCCGACGACCTCGAACTCCCAGCCCTTGGACTCGTTGTCCGCGGTGCCGGTCGGCCAGGCGCCGTTGATGCGGCCACCGCCCGAGGGCTGCAGGCCGCCGACGCCCGAGAACGGGGTCCAGCCAGAGATCGCGTGCTGCCAGTCGCCCGCCTTCGCGGCCGCCACGTTGACCGGGAAGCCGTAGGCATCGTACCACGACTGCGGATTCATCTGCGCCAGCCACGAGTTGATGGCCGTGGTCTGCGCCTGAGTCGACGCGTTGTTCTTGAACGCGGAGCCGGTCGGATCGTTGTAGATCGAGTTCCAGCCGTTGTCGACCAGGGCCCAGTTCCAGTACCACTCCCAGCCCGCGGCGCCACCCGCACGACCCGCGAGGTCGAGCATCGCGCTGGCGGTGCCCCAGGCCTCGAGGTTCTTGATGTAATAGGTGTTGCTGCCGAGGGTGGAGACTTCCGTCGTCACGCTCGCGAGGTTGGCGTCCTTCACGTCCGTCTTGTAATAGGTCGCCTTGAATTGCAGGCGTCCGTCAAACGCGGATACCACCACGCCCATGTCCTTCGTGACGCCCTGCGAATTGGGCAGCGCGGCACCGTCGAAGCCGTAGCGCGTCTCGACGCGGGTGTTGCGGCCATGGCTGTAGGTGAGGCTGACGTCCATGCCCTGGGGCAGGAACTTGCGCAGCGGCTTGGGCGTGTGAACCACCACGCCGTAGCTCACGCTCTGGCCGTCCGAGATCGCGTCGGGAGCGATCGGTCCGAGTGGCGGATTGATCGAGGCCACGCCGGAGGGGCTGGTGCTCGCCGTCGAGGAGCCCGAAGCCAGCGTCTGGCGGTCATCGCGCCAGCCGTAGGTCGCGACAATCGTATCCTTCCACAGATAACTCTGGAGGGTGAGGCCCTTCGAGGTGGTCTGCTTCTTGATGTGGCTCACGTCCGTGTACAGGCGGTTGATGTCACCATTGTCGGCGTTGAGCACATTGAAGGTGCCGTTCACCCAACCCACGTAGTTGAGCGGATTCTCGGTCTGCGTGGAGGGCGCGCCGTTCGTGTTGGCGGCGGTCCCGTCGGGACGATAGACGTTCGTCCAGGCGGCCTTTGGATCGACGTAATTCGGATCGCTCGGGTTGGTGGGTTTGCCCCAGTGCGAGTCGAAGTACGGGATTGAATACGCGCCGGTCGGTGACTGGACCACTGAGATGCGGCCGATGTCGAGGCCCGCAGCGGACGTGCGATTGGACAGGTTGCCAGTCAGGTAGGTCATCCAGTCGAGGACGACGTCACCGTTGGTCAGGCCGCCGGATCCGTTGCCGCCGTTGGCGGTGCCGGTTCCGATCGCGTTGGACCAGCTGCTGTCGAGCGCGTAGCGCACGAAGTTGCGGGTCTCGGCAGTGTAGGTCTCGCGGGACCACAGGCCCGTCACCACGTGCCGACCGATGATGTCGGTTAGAAGGCCCTTGTGGAGCACGTCCGTGGCGCGGAACTCGGCGAACGCCGTGAGCCGCTCGTTTTCGCGGGTGGTGAAGTCCGTGCTGTTGCCACCGTTCTTCGCGGATGAACCGACAAAGGCGCGGCCGACATTTGGATTCACGACCGCGAGCGAAGTGGCCTGCGGAGTCCAGGGGTACACCATCAGGTGCGAGCGGATGTCGACGCTGATGTACGGGTTGTTCAGGTTGCGCTCCTGGCCGTCGTTGTAGTCCTGGTAATCGTACTTGGCCTCGAAGCCGACGCGGTTGTCGAGGAAGGTCTGCGACAGACCGAGGTCAAAGGCCTTCCACTTCTGCCACTCCTTCTTGTTGGGGCCGTCGATCAGGTTGTCGAAGTAGTTGAAGATCGACGTGTCTGTCAGCGACTTGCCCTTCCAGAAGCCCTTGTCGGCGGCCGGGTACAGGTAGTTGCCGTTCGAGGCCATCACGTTGTTTCGCCACGTGTTGTAGGTGTACTCGTTGAAGCTTCCGATGCCGATGTTGCTGCCGAATGGGAAGCCGTCGATGCTCGCATCCGAAATGACCTGTCCGGAGCTGTTCACGCCGAGACCATAGATCGTGTTCGGACTGGCCTCACGAACGGAGGCTGGCGTCGATGAGTTCTGCGCGTCGTAGGTAAATATCGGATTCACCGTGGCCTGGACTCCGGGGCCGGGATACTGGACCAGCCAGTAGTTCTTCTTCCAGGTGGTGTCCCAGGTCGGCGGCGTGTTCGTCGACGGATACCCGATCTCTCCCGACTGCCACGCGTAATACGGATCGTAGGACTGCCGGTTGAAGGCGTTCGGATCGAAGTACGGAGTGATCCGGTCCTCGGGTGGGAGGTCGCGCGGCCGGTTGGCCTGCACGTCGCCGGCCTCGAAGTTCGCCTTGAACGAGGTATGCCCGCCCAGGTTGTCGAACAGCTTCGGATCATACCTCAGCGCACCGAAGATACGGCGGTCATGATTGTAGGCCGGACGCTGGCGGAACTTCGTGTTGTCATCCAGGGCCGAGACGCGGAACGCCAACTCCTGCGGAATCAGCACGTAGTTGTAGTCGAGCGAGAACCGCTGCGAGCCGTAGCGATCGAAGCGATTCTCCACGTTGCCACCCTTCTTGAAGGTCGCCTCGTTGATCGAGCTGTTGATGATGCCCGCGGGGCTGCCGATTCCGAAGAGAATCGAATTCGGGCCACGCTGCAGGTCGATACGACCGACGTTGTACGCATCCCACGGAATGTCGGTCTGGAAATAATCGCGGGTGTTGTCCGCCGAATCCAGGCCGCGCACGCGGGTGTTTTGGCTCGGTTTCAGGAAGTTGCTGCTCTCGCTGGCGCCATTGATGAACGTGCTGCCGACGCCGGCATAGTTGCCATAGATGCCACCGACTTCGGTGTTGGTGGTATAGATGAGCAGATCCTGGTTGTTGCGCGCTCCGGTGTCCCTGAGGAACTCCGGGGTGATGACGGAGATGGAGGACGCAACGTCCTTGATGTCCGTACGAATGCGGGAGCCGGCGAGCGTCGCCGTCGCCGTGTAGCTTCCCTTGTCTTCGTCTGCCGACACCGTGAAGGGAGACAGCTCAATGGTCTCGTCCTCCACCTTCGTCTTGGTGTCGCTCGTCGTCGTCTGATCCTGGGACGCCTGTTGCGCCTGGACCGACGGAACGGCGACAAATGCCAGCGCCGCGAGGAACGCCAGCATCGATTTGTCTACCGGATGCTTATTCATGGTCTGGGGTGGTGTGGTTAATCCCCCTCCGCCGCCTTCTGGGGAGTCGGCAGACGGGGAAAATCGGGAACTAACGTTCTAAACCGAACAACGCGCCCTGGGGGAACGCGGCTAGATACGATTTAACGCTACATCCACATCCCGAAGACCATCTGGGGTGATCACTCGGCGTGGCTTAGCGCTACATCACAATACCGAAAGAATCGTGAAGGTTTGTCGGGGGATTTATAGAGTTGGAGACCGCCTCCCAATGCGCAGTGCACACTACGGGGCGAACTCGGGGTGGTTCGATCGCTTGAGGTACGCACGCCATCTAAAGGGGTGGGATGACTTGCGTGAGAATTGTTTAGCGCTAAATCTCCTGCGGGTTCAAGCCGAAAATTCGGCGATCCTCTAACCTGCTAGAAAGTCGACAGCTAGGAACGTCTCACAACAGACCATCGCCTCGGCGGATCATCGTCGGGTTAGGAGCTGCCATTGAAACGCGAAGACACAGAGGTCACGGGTGTTTTAGAAATCGGAGGGTTCCCAACTCCCCTAAAGGGTGAAGCATTTCTGCGCGGATTTACGTCCACAACTCGTTTTCTCTGTGTCCTCCGCTGCGCTTTGGCTCAAACACAACGGCGGCGGGGACACTCGGTGCCGACAGAGGGGTTTAGCCCGGCTATTTTGACAGCAGCGCACATTTACCCTTCCGAATGAATGGCCCGGTTTAGGTCCGCCAGATCACTCCAATATTGTCTCGCCACGGCGCGCGTCCGATAAATCCGGCTATCCCGTGCGTTTCGCCCACCACGCTCTCCTTGCCTGCCTCCTCTCCGCCGTCTTTCCCTTGTGCGGATTGGCACAAAGCGACGCGGGACGCCTGCCGGTGCAGTCTTTCACCGGTGCTGACTTTGGGCAGATGAGCCGCACATCGGGTATCGCGATCGACCACGAGGGCATCCTTTATGCGGGCGGGGAGAGCGTCGTCCTCACCTTCGATGGCCAGAACTGGGGCACCCTGGCCGCCCCGGGCGCCCGGTATTTCGAGCAGCTTGGGGTCGATGGCCAGGATCGGCTCTGGGCCGTCGCCATGTCCGACTTCGGCTATTTCGAGCGCGTCCCCGGCGGCCGGCGGTTCGTGTCGCTGCGCGGAAAACTCTCCGGTTCGAACGCGGCTATCGGCACCTTCCTCACCCTCCAGGTCTGCCCGCACGGCACCTACTTCTTCGGCGAAGGCGGCATCGCCCGGATGGCCGACGGCCGCCTCACCGTGATGAAGGGCTGGCGGGGCATTCCCTGCACCCAGCACGAGCGGGTGTTCGCGGTCGACTCCTCCGGCGTCCTTCAGTCGTTCGACGGAACGCGCTGGCGCGTCGTGGCGGATTTCCCGGAACTGCGCTCGGAGCGCCTGACCGGCGTGCTTTCGGAGTCCGACGGCAGCTTGCTGATCATGACCGCACGCAAGGGGCTGTGGAGGCTGGCCGAGGGCAAGCTCAGCCCATTTCCCACGCAGATCGACCCGATTCTCAAAGCCGGCGGCGACCACAGTCTTTTCCAACTGCGCGATGGCACGCTGGCCATCGGCCCGTGGACCGGAGGTCTCGCCTTCGTCGACCCGCACGATGGCAGGCTGATTGCCGACCTGACGACCGATCAGGCTGGAATTCCGCTGCCGCGGGTCCGCGGTCTCGAGCAGGACAAGGAGGGAAACATCTGGATTGCCCATGCCGGCGGAATCGCCTGCGTCTCATGGCCCGCGCACTACACCCTTTTCGATTACACAAACGGCCTCCCTCGGTCCGCGGTGAAACGGTTGCTCCGCGTCGGGGGTCGGCTCTATGCGGGATTGAGCTCGGGCCTCGAGATCCTCGAGCCTGCGAAAGGACTCTCGCCCGCGCACTTCGCGCCGGTGCCCGGCTGTCAGGAACAGGTTTGGGATTGCGCGCGCCTGGGCGACCGCCTCCTCCTGGCGGGGCGTGGGGTGCGCGTCGTCACACCGGGCGAGCCGCCTGTCCGGCTTCGCGAATCGACCTTCATGACCTCGGTCACGGTCCCGCCTGGCCAGTCCGATGCAGCGATCCTCAGCACGGGCCGGGGCCTGCTCGTCTTGCGGCGTCCGGGGAAGACCGGCGCTGCATGGAGGCTCGAGCCTTTTCTGCCCGAGTTCCACGGAGCCGTGGATTGGGCAAGAGTCGGCCCGGACGGCTCGCTTTGGTTCAACGTGTCGACGGACGGCCTCTACCGTGTGCGGGCCATCGACTCGGTCCTCTCCGGAGCCGCCCCCGGCCGGATCGAGCACTACAGGAGCGGGCACGGCCTCTCGCCTGACGAGGCGAAGGGCTCCCTGTTGGCCACGGAGGGAGCCGGTGGACTGTGGTTCGCCTACGGCAACACACTCTTCGACTTCGACGCCGCCACCGATCGGTTCACGACGCGGGCCATCCTGCGCGGCGGGCCCCAGTCGCAAACGCCCGAGATTGCCGATATCGTTGCGGCTAGAGACGGGGTGTATCTCGTGAAACGGAGGTTCGAGGGCATGGGGAAAGCCTGGGGGCGGCAATTGATCTGGCGGAGAACGGGAGCGCTCCAGGCGATCCCGAACGACATCTTCAACCGCGTCGGCCCTTCCCAAGCTTTCCTGGAGGAACCTTCCGGACGGGGTTCCGTCTGCTGGATCGGTGGAGATGACGGCATCGCCCGCGTCAATTTGCCCGCGGCCCTCGTGCACCGCGTCTCGTACCGTGTCCTCGTGCGCAAGGCAGTGGACGGGGCCGGACGGCCCCTCGGTCTCTCCGGAAAACCGGCGAGGCTCCCGGCCGGCCAAGGGTCGCTCTCGGTCGAATTCTCGACCGACCGGCTCCTCGACCGCGGCGTCCTCTTCAAGACCCGCCTCGTCGGCCGCGATCCCGACTGGACGGCCGCCAGCCGGGTTCCCTCGTTTTCGGCGATCGGGCTGCCGGCGGGCCACTATCGGCTGCTCGTGCGCGCCTTGAACGCGGACGACCAGGCGAGCAAGCAGGCCGAGTTCGCGTTCGCGGTGCTTCCCTATTGGTGGGAGACGCTGTGGGCGCGGATGGCATACCTCCTCGTGGGCGGCTCGGCGGTGTTCGGTTTCATCCGCTGGCGCCTCCGGGCAGTCAGGCGCCGCAATCTCGAGCTCGAGGTGTTAGTGGCGGATCGGACCCGCGAACTCAGCAGCGCCAAGGTCCAGGCGGAGTCGGCCAACCAGGCCAAAAGCACCTTTCTCGCCAACATGAGCCACGAGCTGCGCACCCCGCTCAACGCCATCCTCGGTTATGCGCAGATCCTGCGGCGGAATTCGAGCCTCTCCTCCGATGGCCAGCGCCAGCTCGATATCGTCGGCCGCAACGGCGAGCACTTGCTGCAGATGATCAACGAGGTCCTCGACCTGGCCAAGATCGAGGCGGGCAAGATGACGCTGCAGCCCGCGGAAATTCCGCTGGTTCGCGTCGTGAAAACCGCCGCTGATCTCTTCGAGCAGCGGGCCTCCGAGAAGGGCCTGGCCTTTCGCTTCGAGCTCGGACCGGGGCTGCCCAGGGTGGTCACGACCGACGAGGCCAAGCTGCGCCAAATCCTCTTCAATCTCCTCAACAACGCGGTCAAGTTCACCGTTTCGGGCGAGGTGGCGCTGGCGGCCCTTCGCCCGGGAGACGGAAGCGTGCGCTTTGAGGTGCGCGACACCGGACCCGGGATTCCTTCCGGGGAACTCGAGGCGATCTTCCATCCTTTCCACCAGGCACAATCGTCGTCGCAGGGCACGGGTCTGGGGCTGGCGATTTCGCAGCAACTTGCGGGCCTCCTCGGCGGGCGGATCCAAGCCGAAAGCACGGTCGGCAAGGGCAGTCGTTTCTGGCTCGACCTCCCCTTGTCCGAGACCACAGCCCAGCCGCCCCCGCCCGCCGCAGCGCCGCTCATCACCGGCTATCGCGGTCCGCGCCGCCGCATCCTGGCGGCCGACGACGACGAGACCAACCGCCAGGTCCTCCGTGACATGCTTGAGCCGCTGGGCTTCATGATCGAGGAGGCCGAAGACGGCGAAGCGTGCATCGACCAGGCCGCTCGGAGCGCCCCCGACCTCGTGCTGCTGGATCTTCGGATGCCCCGTCTGGGCGGCCTCGATGCCGTGCCCCGGCTGCGGGCGCTGCCGGGCGGCTCGACGCGCCCGATCATCGCCATCTCCGCAAGCGTCATCGAGTTCAACTCCCGGGAGGCGGCGACCGCCGGCTGTGACGGTTTCCTGCCAAAGCCGGTGGTCGAATCGCAGCTGCTGGCGATGCTTGGCCGGCTGCTCCGACTCGACTGGGAATCTGCCGCGCCGCCCCGGCCGGAACCCGCAGCTCCCGTCGCAGGCAACCTTCTGCCGCCGACTCGCCAGGACTTGGAAGCCGTCCTCGAAATCGCCCGACGCGGAGACATGGCGGCCCTCCGCGATCACATCGCCGGACTGGCATCCGCCGGGGCTCCGGGCGGCTCCTTCTTCGCAGAGATCGACCGGCTGGCCGCGGGCTTCCGGCTGGCCGACCTCCGTCGACGTTTGGAGGAGGCCCGGGACGCCGGGCGCGAGGGAGGCGCCGCCTCATGACGCCCTCCCGCCGCATTCTCGTGGTCGACGACGTCGCGGATAATGTCGCCATGCTCTTTGATTTCCTGCGTGGCCATGGTTTCACCGTGCTGGTGAGCGACAGCGGGCGGCAGGTGCTCGATACGCTGACCCAGATAGCCCCCGATCTCGTGCTGCTGGACGTAATGATGCCCGAGCCCGACGGATTCGAAACCTGCCGCCGAATCAAGGCCGACCCGGTCTTCGCCGACGTCCCCGTCCTTTTTATGAGCGCCTTGAGCGAACCCGTCGACAAGGTGCGGGGCCTCGCGGTCGGCGCGGCGGACTTCATCACCAAGCCGATCTTCCCCGAGGAGGTCCTGGCCCGCATAAAGGTCCATCTCGATCTCCACGACCGAAATCGAGAGCTGGCCGAGCAGAACGAGCGGCTGGACGCAGCGATCCAACGGCAGGTCTCGACGGAGCGAGCCCTGCGCGAGTCGCTCGACCGCGCGGTCATCGTAGCCGACGCGCAGGGCCGGGCGCAGTTCGTCGCGGACTCGGCGGGGAAGCTTCTGCGCCGCTTCTTTCCCGATCATGCGGGCGACGGTCTCCCGGCGACCGTGGCGGCGTGGCTGCGAGGCACGATGCCCACGCTCACCGCAACCCGCGAGGGCTGGCGGCTGGAGCTGGTCCGCGGCGCCGCTTCCGGGACGGATTCGCGGCTGGTCTATCTGGACGGATCTCCGCCCCCGCCCACGCCCGAGGCTCTTCTCAGCCTCGGACTCACGCCCCGCGAAACGGAAATCCTCTTCTGGGTGGCGCATGGCAAGACCAGCCCGGAGATCGGCATCATCGTCGGCATTGCCCCGGCCACCGTGAAGAAGCATGTGGCCAACATCACCGCGAAGCTGGGAGTGGAGACCCGATTGGCCGCAGCGCTCAAGGCCATGGAGGTGCTCGGGTTTTCCTAGAGGAGATGAGGGCGGCCGACTGCCGTCTGGGCGCAGGGTGACAGGACGGAATACTCCCAAGGGAGTATTCAAGGGCTTGAGGCCACCCGGTAGGATGTGCGCCGATGAAAGCTCTCCAGCTCGCCGTTCTCGCCGGCTTCGCCACGGCCAGTCCGGCCGCGCTCATGGCGTTGCCGAGCGGGGCCTCCGTCGCCGCCGGCAGCGTCTCGATCGCCCAGGCGGCCACTACGATGACGATCACCCAGGCGTCGCAAAACGCGATCGTCAATTGGCAGTCGTTCGACATCGGTGCCGGCAATCTGGTCCAGCTCCTCCAGCCCAATGCCAGCGCCGCGATGCTCGCCCGCGTCACGGGCAGCTCGCCCACATCGCTCCAAGGCATGCTCCAGGCCAACGGGCGTCTCTTTCTGATCAATCCGAAAGGGATCATCATCGGCAAGAACGCGATCATCCATACCGCAGGTTTCACGGCCACGACCCTCGACGTCGACGATGAGTCGTTCCTCGCGGACGGTCCGCTGACTTTCCGGGGCGACAGCGCCGCCGGCGTGGTCAATCTCGGCTCGATCACCGCGAGCGAAGGCAACGTCTATCTGTTCGCCCATACGGTGTCGAACAGCGGCTCGCTCTCCGCTCCCAACGGGACCGCCGGGCTGGCGGCTGGAACGGAGGTGGAATTGGCCTCCCCGAATGCGCCTGGGTTTACTGTTAAGCTGAACGTGCCCTCCACCTCCGCGGCGACCGGCGTCGACAACTCCGGCGTGATCACCGCGGCGCAAGCCCGGTTGCAGGCGGCGGGCGGAAGCCTCTATGAGCTCGCGGTCAACCAGAGCGGAGTGATTCGCGCCACGGGCAGCGCGACCGTCGACGGTCGCGTCCTGCTCACGGCCGACGGCGGCACGGTCGGCGTTTCCGGATCCGTGAGCGCGCATAATGCGGACGGCTCGGGAGGAAAGATTCTCGTCGGCGGAGACGTTCATGGAAACAATCCCGCCGTACCCAATGCCTCCAGGACGGTGGTCACCTCGACCGGCAGTCTGGACGCGAGTGCAGTGGACGGCACGGAGGCCGGCGGGCAGGTGACCGTTTGGTCTGATCAGGGCACGAGATTCCTCGGAAAGCTGACAGCGAGCGGCAGCACGGGCGGCTTCGCCGAGGTCTCGAGCAAGCACTACCTCGACTTCAATCCCGCGAGTCCCGTCCAACTCGGGACCGGCGGCAATCTCCTGCTCGATCCGGACGCCCTGGTGATCAGCACGAGTCCCGACAGCGAAACCACCACGGCAAGCGGCAATCCCTACGTCTTCGGATCCGCCGCGCAGGGGGCGAACTTGAATGTCGCCACCCTGGAGAACCAGCTCGCCTTGAGCAACGTCACCCTGGACACCTCGACCTCGGGCGGCGACATCACGGTCAGCGCCCCTGTCACCTGGTCGACGAACAACACCCTTCGGCTCAATGCAGGCGGTTCCATCAACCTGAATGCCAACATCACGGGCGGATCGGGCAGCACCCTGGCGCTCTACGCCGGGCTCGACACGAATTCCATAACACCGGCCGAAAACGGCGGGGTTTCCCTGAGCCCCGGGGCCACGCTCGACAGTTCGGCGACCATCGCGGTGGGAACGTTGATCTTCGGGGCAAACAGCGCGGCCAATGTCGCAGGGCAAACGGTCATCACGCCGGCCAGCACGGGCGGTCTTTTCCTCGAGGGCAATATTTCGGTCAAAACGCTGGAGATCGACCTGAGCGGTGGCCAGGCCGGCGTCGTCACCAATGGCACGGACAATTCGATCGGCGCCTTCGTGGCCACGGGCAGCAGCGAGCTCGCTTCCGCGTATGTGGTGAACAACCACGGTTCCATGAGCGCGACCTTCAACGCAACCGTCGCGCAAGGGCCGTACGTGCAATTCATCACCTCGGGCAACCTCACGCTCACCTCCGGCAGCCGCCTGGCGTTCGACCCCTCGTCGCCGGGGACGGCGATCCTCGCTTCGACCGGGGGCGCCTTCATCAATCAGGCCGGCAGCACGGCATTCGGGAGCAATGCCAACTTCCAAATCTACACGAGCAGTCCCGCCGCGACCACGCTGGACGGGCTGACCGGAACCGATCTTTACGCCCACCCCTACAACTCCAACGACAGCTACACCGGCAATTACATCTTCTTTGCCAGCTCGGCCTCGAGCATCCCCGTCCTCACCTATACCGCCGACGACCTGTCGCGTACATATGGCGACACCAATCCTGGGCTGACCTACACGACGACCGGCTGGCAACAGGGGATCACGGACGACGTCACGGGCGCGCCTGCGCTCTCGGTCGCCGCCACGCAAAGCTCCGGGGTCGGAGCCTACCAGATTTCGATCGGCTCCGGCACCCTGGCGTCCTCGAACTACGACTTCTCATTCGTGCCCGGAACCCTGACCATCACCAAGGCGCCCCTCACGATTACGGCTGATGATGCCAGCAGGGT
>JAJXYI010000085.1 GCA_021780625.1 bacterium
CAGGGATGGCGCGATGGACGCGGCGGGCCCGGACGCCCCGCCATGCCCCCTCCGCCGCCCCCCGAGGACTGAGTCAGAGTCCCTTTCCGGCGCAAGCCGGGTGTGTGCGTCGACGGCGCGATCCCCAACGGATCGCGCCGTCTTTCGTTTTCGTCCGACCCACTGCTTCGCAGCCCGTCTTGACCACCCGCCGACGCCTGCCTTCATCAGGGGGCCTCATCCGGTTTGCCCTACTCCGGCCGGGGACCTGGCCATCTCCGCCCGCCTCAATGTCCTCCAACCCTTCCTCATTCTGGGACGAACGCTATGCCGCCGGCCGCATGCCATGGGACCAGGCGGCCGTTCCACGCGCCTTTGCCGGCTACCTCGCGCGCGCCGGCGCTCCCGGCCGCGCCCTCGTGCCCGGATGCGGATCCGGCTACGAACTCGGCGCCCTGCACGACGCCGGTTGGAGCGCGGTCGGGGTCGACTACAGCCGTGAGGCCGTGGCACGCGCCCAGGCCCGGCTCGGCCCGCTTGCCCCGTGCGTCCACTGCGCCGATTTCTTCACCGAGGACTGCACCGAGGGCGCCTTCGACCTCGTGTACGAACGCACTTTCCTGTGCGCCCTTCCGCCGGCGCTGTGGCCCGATTACGGCCGCCGCATGCGACATCTCCTGCGCCCGGGCGGCGTCCTGTGCGGCTTCTTTTTCTTCGGCCCCGAGGACGAGCCGCCGCCCCACCCGCTCGCACCGGGGGAACTCGAGCGCCTTCTCGGCCCCGGATTCGAACGCATCGAGGATGCCCAGGTGGAGGACTCCCTTCCTCTCTACGCGGGCAAGGAGCGCTGGCAGGTCTGGCGGCGTTCCTGAGTGCCCGGCGATTCGATCCTTGCCGTGTGTTCGGTTATGGGCATTAGCTCATTACCTTCACGCATGCCCACGGCTCCCGTCACCTTCACGCCCATCGGAATCATCCGCAGCGCCCACGCCGCACCCGAAGCCACGCCCATCCAGCCCGTCTATGCCGCGGACTGCCTGGGCCGGGCTGAATTGTATCCGGAGTATGCCGACGGCCTGGCCGACATCGAGGGCTTCTCCCACCTCTACCTGTTGTACCACCTCCACCGGGCGCCCGCCCCCCGCCTTCGGGTGAAGCCGTTTCTGGAGGACGTCGAGCACGGCATCTTCGCGACACGCGGGCCCGCCCGTCCAAACCCACTCGGGATGAGCCTGGTGCGGCTGGTCCGGCGCGAGGGCCCGGTGCTCCATCTGGCCGGGATCGACATTCTCGACGGCACCCCGCTGATCGACATCAAACCCTACTCGCCCCGGTTCGACTCCGCCGACTCCCCGCGCTGCGGCTGGACCGAACGCGTGCCCGCCGACGAGGCCCACCGGCGCGGCCGCCGCGCCTGCCCGCTGCCTGGCGCCTAGGAACGCGCCCGGGCGAGCGCCGCCTCCAGGGGAGGAATCTGGATCAGCCGGAGCGAGACCAGCAGCGAAACCGCCAGGATGCCTCCGATGAACACCACGACCCCCGGCCAGCCGTCGGAATGCCAGAACACCCCTCCCGCGGTTCCGGCGACGCTTCCGCCCACGTAGTAGGAAAGCAGGTACAGGGACGACGCCTGCCCCCGGGCCGTGAGGGCGCGCCTTCCCACCCAGCTGCTCGCCACGGAATGCGCGCCGAAAAAGCCGGCGCTGAAGAACACCATGCCCGCCAAAAGCGCCCACAGGGGATCTGCCAGCGTGATCAGCAGCCCGCCGATCATCACGCAGATGATCACCCACAGAACACGCCGCCGTCCATAGCGGTCCGCCAGCGCCCCCATTCGCGCGGAGCTGTAGATGCCGCCAAAATACACCGCCGGTATGCAGCCCACCGCCGCCTGGCTCAGATCGTAGGGTGGCGACAGCAGCCGGTAGGTGACGTAGTTGAAGAGCGTCACGAAGCCGCCCATCAGCAGGAACCCCTCCAGGAACAACAGCCGGAGCGCCGAATCGCGCAAATGCACCGAGAATCCCCGCACCAGCGAGCCGACATTGTGGCGAACCGGGCGAAAATGACGCGAAGCCGGGACGATGCGCCAGAAGATCAGGGTCACGCATCCGGTCAGCGCACCGAGGATGGCCAGCGTCACGCGCCACGAGAGGAAATCCACCAGCACGCCGGCGATCAGCCGGCCGAGCATGCCGCCCAGGCCGTTGCCACCGATGTACAAGCCCATCGCAAACCCAAGGTCCTTCGGATGGATCTCCTCGCTCAAATAAGTCATCGCCACCGCCACAAACCCGCTCAGGCACACTCCAAGCAGGGCACGCAGCACCAGAACCAGGCCCCAGGTCGGAGACGCCACGCTCGCCAGCATGCACGCCGTCGCCCCGAGCAGCGACAGCACCATGACGTTCTTCCGCCCCACCCCGTCCGAGATCGGGCCCACGAACAGGAGTCCGAACGCCAGCCCCGCGGTCGACACGGACAACACCAGGCTGCTCGCCGCCGCCTTGAGGTGGAAGGCATGCGCGAAGACCGGCATCATCGGCTGCACCGAGTATAACAGCGCAAACGTCGAGAACCCGGCCGCGAACAGCGACAACACCGTCCTGAGAAACGCCGGTGACTCGCGCACGATCAACTGTTCATCCCGAATTTCCCCAGGCGTGCTCCCTCCTCGCTCCGCCGCGATCAGCGCCGGCTCAGGCGCGAGAATCTCGCCATCGCGTGGGGTCGGATTCGGTTGTCCCGGGCTGGTTGATTCGGCCATGAGAACCCAAACGGTACCTGCCCGCCCTCGCTCAGCAAGTGGGTTAACGGGCGGACTTTTCCCCCTTGTCCTTTTGCCGCACGGTGCCGTTTCGACCGGGGGCACTTCGAAACGCCGCCGCGCCGCGCACGCCGTTGAACGCAGGAAGGAGTCGTATCCGACCGGCCATGGCCTTAGGCGAATCAGCATGGCCAATTCGAACCTCAAGGTCGGCGTCGTGGGACTGGGCGTGATGGGACGCAACTATGCGCAGCGACTGCACCGCGGCGAAATCCCCGGAGCCGAACTCGCCGCGGTCTGCGTCCGGGACGCGGGCCGGCGCCTCGAACTTGAGCGCGAGTTCCCGGTGCGGACTTTCCTGTCGTTCGACGACTTTCTCCGGAGCGGAATCGACGCGGTCTTGGTCGCGACGCCGCATTTCAGCCACGTCAACCTGGGCGTCGCCGCCCTCGAGGCGGGCCTGCATGTGTTGCTGGACAAGCCAATCGCGGTCGACAAGGCCGGCGCCGAGCGGTTGATCGCCGCCCATCGGGAGCGCCCGCGCCAGGTGTTCGCCGCGATGTTCAACCAACGCACCAACCCCGCCTACGCCCGGCTTCGCGCAATGATCGCCGGCGGCGAACTGGGCGCGCTCCAGCGTATCCAGTGGACTGTCACCGACTGGTTCCGTCCCCAGCACTACTACGACTCGAGCCGCTGGCGTGCCACCTGGGGCGGCGAGGGCGGCGGCGTGCTCGTCAACCAGTGCCCCCACCAACTCGACCTGTACCAGTGGCTGTTCGGGATGCCCCGCGGCGTGCGCGCCTTCTGCCAGTATGGGCGTTTTCACGACATCGAGGTCGAGGACTCCGTCACCGCCCACCTCGAGCACGCCGACGGGGCGACCGGCCTGTTCGTGACCACCACCGGCGAGGCGCCCGGCGTGAACCGCCTGGAAGTCGCCGGGGACGCCGGCCTCGTCGTCATCGCCGACGGCCGGTTCACGTTCAAACGCAACGCCGTGCCGACCTCCGATCTCGTGCGTTCGGCCAACGAGTCGTTTCCGAAGCCGGATTTCCAGGAGTCGACGTTCGACGCCTCCGACCCGGGCGAACAGCACGCGGGAATCCTGCGCAACTTCGTCGCGGCGTGCAGCGACGGCGCCCAGCTCATCGCCCCGGCGGACGAAGGCATCCGCTCCGTCGAACTCGCCAACGCGATGCTCTACTCGTCCGCCACCGCACAGACGATCACCCTCCCCCTCGATTCCGCCGTGTATCGCCGCTGGCTCGACGAAAAGATCGCCGGTTCCCGCTTCCGCCCCGCGTCCACCTGACTTCCGACGGCCACCCGCTGACGTGCCTCCAGCTCCGAGCCAGCCTCACTCAGAGACTCAGATCACTCCGTCGTGAAAATCCGCCCTCTGCCTTCCGACCTCCGACTTCCGACATCCGACTTCCGACTTCCGACTTCCCTCTTCTGACCACTGACTTCTGCGAATCGCCGGTCGATAGGAAGCGTGGGACCGGTGTGTGCAACAGGGATTCCGCTCGGCTATCGCAAGCCGATCCCCGTCCAGCGCGCCCGCCAGGACTGGCGCGAGCCGAGGCTCGCGTCCAAAAGCGGAACCGAGGTTCCGCACTCCAAAAAAGTGCGGGCCTCTGGAGCCTGGCCTCCGCCCCCTGAAATCTGACTTCTGTCTTCCGACCTCTGACCTCTGCTCTCCGACCTCCGACATCCGACTTCCGACCTCATCAGGCACGCAGGCGCACGAGCAGGGCGGCGACGGCACTGGCCATCGCGAGGGCAATGACGCCCGGCCATCCGAAATGGGCGAGCAGGAGGCTCCCGAGTCCGGATCCGAGGGCCATTCCGATGAACATCACCGTAAACAACACCGCGTTGAGCCGGCTCCGCGCCTCGGGTTCGATGCCGTAGATGATCGTCTGGTGGGCAATCAGCGTGGCCTGCACGCCGAGGTCGAAGCCCACCACCGCAACCGCGATGAGCGCGAGTTCGACCTTCGGGGAAAACACCATCGCGAGCGCCATGAGCCCGAAGGCGCACGCGACAAGGGTCGTCCCCAAGCGTGTCACGAGCCCAGGTCCGCGGCGATCGGCCACCCGGCCCGCAATCGGCGCCGCAATTGCTCCCGCGGCACCCGCCAGGCCGAAGGCACCTGCCACCGCACTGCCGAGATGAAACGGAGCCCGGCTGAGCATCAGCGCGAGGCATGACCAGAAGGCGCTGAATCCCACCGCCAGGAGTCCCTGAGCAATGGCCGCGCGGCGCAGCGCCGCATGCTTGCGCCAATAGGCGCCCAACGAGGCGAGCAGGCGGCCATACGGCATCGTCGTCGTGGTCTCGATACGCGGCAACCCACGCCACGCCGCGACAAACGCCAGCCCGATGCTCGCCGCCGCCAGGTAGAACATGGCGCGCCACCCAAACCGTTGCGCCACCAACCCGCTCACGACACGCGACAGCAGGATGCCCGACAACAGGCCCGTCATCACCGACCCCACCACCCGCCCCCGCTGTGCATCGGGCGCGAGCGACGCCGAGGCGGACACCACGTCCTGCGCCAGCGTCGCCGCCAACCCCACCGCCAGGCTCGCGACCAGCAGAAGTCCAACTCCACGCGTCGCCGCACTCGCAACCAGAGCCCCGGCCAACAGCGCCGCCTTGGCCAGGATGATGCCCCTCCGGTCGATGCGATCCCCCAGGGGTGCAAGAAAGAAAATGCCCAGGGCATAGCCGAGCTGGGTCAGCATCGGGACAAACCCCAGCCATATCGCCGAGGTCCGCAGGCCGACCCCCATCACGGCAAGCATCGGCTGCGAATAATACAGCGTCGCCGCCGCCAGCCCGGCGAGCCCGGCCAGCAAAATCGTCAACCCCTGCGGCAACCCGACCGAAATCGCGTCCTGCCCCACTCTGTCATTCGTTTCCTGTATGACTTCCATGACACTTACCTTACCAGACCCACGCTTTCCGAGGTAGACGGCTGACACACATATCTGTTATTCTCCTACCGTATGACCAAAACATCGCCCGAGGCCTCACGGTCAGGTCCGTCCACCTTTGGCGGTGCGGATCGGATAGACCTGCTGAACACCTTCGTGCGCATCGTCGAGGCAGGCAGTCTGTCGGCCGCGGCCACTACTTTGAACACGACCCAGCCAACCGTGAGCCGACGCCTGCAGCTGCTCGAGCGCACGCTGGGAAAGCGTCTTCTGAACCGGTCAACCCACGGAATGAAGCCGAGCGAGGACGGCGAGCGCTGTTACCAACGCGCAAAAGAGGTGCTGGCCGAGTGGACCGACTTCGAGGCGGACTTCGGGGGAAGAGATGCCGAGCCCGACGGTCTGCTGCGGGTGATGGTCCCTCATGCCTTCGGCCAGCAGCTGCTGATGGGGCCGCTCGTCGAATTTCTCCGCCGACATCCTCGCGTGAACGTCGAATGGCTGCTCGGGGACCAGATGCCGGATTTCATCGGAAAGGGCATCGACTGCGCGATCCTCGTCGGCGAGGTGCAGGATCCGCTCACCGTCGCCGTTCGGCTCGCCGAAGTGCCTCGCATCGTCGTCGGCGCGCCATCGCTTCTCTCCGGGAACCGACGCCCCACAAATGCCTCGGACCTGGCTGGGCTGCCCTGGCTCGCCTTGCGCACCTACTACCTCAGGGAGGTCTCGCTCCGCCACCGGAAGTCGGGTGAGTCGTGCCGGATCAACATTCAGCCGCGCATGAGCACCGATAATCTCTACGCCCTCCGCGAGGCCGTCCGCCAGGGCCTCGGCGCGGCCATCATCTCCTCGTGGCTCGTGGCCGACGACCTCAAGCGCGGCTCACTCCTCCAACTGGCTCCCGACTGGATCGCTCCA
>JAJXYI010000392.1 GCA_021780625.1 bacterium
GAGAACATCGATCCGGCGCATTGGCACGACGTGCTCCTGGATGGTCCCCAGCGCGCGAAGCACATCGGGAACGTGAAGACGCTGATCCGGCGCATGGGCGCAGCGGGCATCCCGATCCTTGGCTACAACTTCAGCATCGCCGGCGTCGCGGGGCGGACCACCGGCAATTATGCCCGCGGTGGCGCGCCCTCCGTGGGCATGGAGGGCCCCTACGACAAACCAATGCCGCAGGGCATGGCCTGGAACATGATCGTCAGCGAGCAGATCGGTCCCGACAACCTGCCCGCCATCACCCACCAGGAGCTCTGGCGCCGTCTTGAGGCGTTCCTGGCGGAGGTCCTGCCGGTGGCCGAGGAGGCGGGCGTGAAGCTCGCGGCCCATCCCGACGATCCGCCGACTCCCTTCGTGCGCGGCCAGCCGAGGCTCGTGTATCAGCCGGCCATGTACCAGAAGCTGATCGACCTCAATCGAAGCCCTGCCAACACCCTGGAGTTCTGCATTGGTTCGCTCGCCGAGATGACCGAGGGCGACGTCTATGACGCAGTCGACACCTACAGCGAACAGGGCCGCCTTGGATACGTGCACTTCCGGAACGTCACGGGCAAGGTCCCGTACTACAAGGAGACCTTCATCGACGACGGCGACATCGACATGCTCCGCGTGCTCTCGATCCTGAAGCGCAACCGCTACGACGGCGTCCTCATCCCCGACCACACGCCCCAGATGTCGTGCGCCGCGCCTTGGCATGCAGGCATGGCGTATGCAATGGGATTCATGCGCGCCGCGATGCGCTCGCTGTCCATCGGCTGAGCGTTTCGGACGGCGTCAAAAGGGCCCGTTTTCACTCTGAAACGGGCCTTTGTTTTAGCTGAATGGTCAACGTGTACCAAGAGCGCTTTTGTGATATCGCTAAATCGGAGTTTGTTACCCCATCACCCTGCCGGAATATCCCCAACCCTAACCCTATCAACGCAGCCTCATCCCCTATACCGCTGACGTTCGGCGCGTGTTTCGTGCCGTGAACGTTCCCTACCGCCGGGCCCCCACGGACCCCGGCGTGCAAATTCCCCCACCAATTCTCCACCGAGAACCACGACTCGGTTCTGATCCTAGGACAGCGTCCTGGCTCGAGGCGGAGCTTTGCCTACAACCGACACTAGACCAACCACACCCGATATGGACCATCACCCAAACCAACCGCGCCGCAGCATCTTGGCGGGCGCGGCCCTGCTGCTCACCGCGGCAGTGGCGGCAGCCCAGCAGGCTCCGCAACCGTCGACGGCGGCCTCCCAGTCGCCCTCCAGCAACGACGACACCACGATCGAGCTCTCGCCGTTCGAGGTATCGGCGTCCAAAAATCTTGGATACCAGGCGACCGACACCCTCGCCGGCACGCGCATTCGCACGAGCCTGAAGGACGTCGCCGCCTCGATCTCCGTCGTGAACAAGGAATTCATGGATGACATCGGCGCCACCGACAGTGGCACGCTGCTCCAGTACACGACCAACGCCGAGGTGGCCGGCACCGAGGGCACCTATGCCGGCCTCGGCAATGGCGTCAGCGTCGACGAGTCGGGCACGCTCCGCTCGCCGCAGGGCGCCCAGCGCGTCCGCGGCCTGGCCTCGGCCGACAACGCGCGCGATTACTTCATCACCGACATCCCGTGGGATTCGTTCAACACCGACCGCGTGGACATCCTGCGCGGCCCGAACTCGATCCTCTTCGGCCTCGGTAGCCCGGCGGGCATCGTCAACGGAACGACCCACAACGCGGAGTTCCGCAACTTCGGTTCCGACGAGTTCCGCACCGGGTCCTACGGCTCGGTCCGCAATTCGATCGACCTCAATCAGCAGATTCTTCCCGGACAGCTCGCCATCCGCTTCGATGGACTCTGGAGCAACCAGAAGTACGAGCAGAAGCCGGCCTACCAGGACGACCGCCGCTATTACGGCGCCCTGCGCTTTGACCCGAAGTTCCTGAACAACCAGGTCGTCCGCACGAGCATCAAGATCAAGTACGAGCACGGCGAGATCAGCGCCAACCGTCCGCGCATCGTTCCCCCGAATGACGCGATCACTCCGTGGTTCAATGCGATGCCTACGGCCCAGCAGCTGGCCAACATCCAGTCGGGCACGACGCCCTACGGCATGGGGAAGACGTTCGTGAACAATCCCTACGACGTCTGGCGCACCGATGCTAACGCCCCGGCCGGCAGCGGCATGATCCAGAAGAGTTCGCCCAACTACCAGCCTTGGCTGAGCGACATTGCGAACCAGCAACAGCCGATCTGGTTCATGGATGGTGCAACGAACTCGCTGTACCGCGTCGACGGCGGCTACATCAACAACGGCGCGCTGAACAGCAGCGGCGCGTTCACGGGAGTGTCGGGCGGAATGTTGTACAAGTACCAGAACGGCATGTTCTATGGCCTCAACAATTTGCCGTCGGTCGCCATCAACGAGAACCTGAAATTCGCGTCCTATGGCCAGTACAAGAACCAGTCGCTGCTCGATCCGTCGGTATTCAACTTCTACAAGACCCTCATCGACGGTCCGACCAAGCATGAGTGGGAGAAGTGGAACGCCCAGAACATCGATATCAGCCAGACGTATTATGACAATCGTTACGGCATCGACCTGACCTACGACCGCCAGACCTACCAGAATGGCGCCGACTCCCTGCTGGGTGGCAGCCCGACGCTCACGCTGGATATCCTGAAGAACTTCACGGATTACTACGTCAGCGGCGCGAACGGCGAGACCAGCACGACGAACCCGAACATCGGTCGCCCGTACGTGATCGGCGCCTCGAACAATGGTGGCGCGTCCTATTACAGCGATCGCAAGGTGAAGCGCGCCTCGCTCTTCGCCGAGGTCCGTCCCTCTGATTTCCTGCACAGCAAGCTCCTGCTGAAGATCTTCGGAGTCCAGCGCTTCAACGGCGTCTGGTCCCAGGAAGACTATTACAACGAGAACCGCCGCTGGCAGGATTACGCCAACAGCCAGGCTTGGGCCGGCTTCTGGAACGGCAACGACGGAAGCAGCTCGACGTTTACCGATCGCCCGCCGGTCGCCGTGGTCTATCTCGGTGGATCGATCGCAGGCCTGAATTCTGCCTCCGGTGCGAACATTCCGGGAATCACGACCAACGTGAATCTGCCGGACGCCGGTGTCCGCGTGTTCAATACGCAGTGGCAGAACTACGGCGTGTCTCCCGGTGCTTCGTGGACCGTTCCGGCTGGTCTCATCAACGTGTATAATCCCAATCCTGTGGACTCGAAGGGGAACCCGCTTCCTGTGACCCAGGCTTCGAATCCGGCGAACTATGTCGGCTGGAGCAACTATCCGGACCAGCTTCTGCGCTACGACAATGGTCAGAACCAGAGCCTGCTGACGCTGGCCCAGAAGTCGCTGCGTGAGACCACGTCGTTCTCGAGCTCCTACCAAGGTTACTTCCTCAAGAACGCCCTGGTTGCGACCCTCGGCTGGCGCTATGACGAGGTGAAGACCAAGGATGTCACCGCCGGCCAGCTTCCGCTGGAGCGCGGAATCCTGAACATGCAGCCCAACGTCTATGCGCTCCCCAGCTCGTGGCCGGCAAACCAGATCTTCAAGGGCCACTCGACCAGCGGCGGCTTGGTGCTGCACCTGAATAACCTCCTGCCGCGCGATCCGCTGCCCTTTGACATCAGCCTGACTTACAACAAGTCGAGCAACTTCCAGGTCACCAGCGTGCGTCGCGACCTCTACGGCAACCCGATCGGCAACCCGACGGGCCAGACCAAGGAGTACGGCGTCCTGATCTCGACCAAGGACAACAAGTACTCGCTGCGTGTCACCAAGTACACGACCGACCTGAGCAACAACGGCATCGGACTCAGCAACTCGTACGGCATCGGCCAGGTTATCCAACAGGGCCTGCGCTGGCGCAATGTGTTCCTGTATCAGTTGGGTGGCTACGATTTCGCTTCGGCCAACCAACCGTCCTACCGCAACACCTGGACCAACGCGTATCCGAGCCTGACGGACGCCCAGGCGCAGGCCCAGGAGGACGCGGCGATCAACGGGTGGAACGACATCCAAAAGTGGCTCGAGGCAAAGGGCTTCTTCAAGGCCTGGAACTTCTCTCCCATCGCGGATTCCGCCCTGGTGGATCGCACCACCTACCTGACGAACCCATCCGCCTACGCGCCCAATCCGGCCAATGTCTATGCCTACACGGCGACCGCGCCGCAGGGCTTCACGGTCACGGCAAACACCGAGTCGAAGGGCTATGAGTTCGAGCTGACGGCGAACCCGACCTCCAACTGGCGCGTCTCGTTCAACGCCGCGGACACCACTGCGGTCCGCAATGACGTCGGTGGTCCGTTGCTCGACCAGTTCATCTCGTACCTCGATTCGAAGTTCTACAATGCCGACGGCTCGCTGACCCCGGTTGGTGCGCTTCCGCAGTACGGCGGCGCCTCCAACAGCATCGGCGCCAGCATCTACGGTCCGTGGCGTTCCAACTACGTGCTGTTGAAGCTGCAGCAGGGCACAGACGCACCCGAGCTGCGCAAGTGGCGCTTCAACTTCATCACCAACTACACGTTCACCCATGGCTGGATGAAAAACGTCGGAGTTGGCGGTGCCTACCGCTGGCAGGACAAGGTCATCATCGGCTATCCCGCCATCCAAGGCGGCTCGTACGACCTGACCAAGCCCTTCTACGGACCCGCCGAGGGCGCCGTGGACCTGTGGGCCAGCTACCACCACAAGATCACCCGGAAGGTCGACTGGAAGATCCAGATCAACATCCGCAACGCGTTCGCGAAGGATGGCCTGATCCCGATCTCGGTTGAACCCGATGGTTCCTGGGCCTCGGTCCGCACCCAACCGGTGCAGGAGTGGACGCTCTCGAACACGTTCTCGTTCTAAGTCCAGTCTGACAGAGCCGGAATTTTCGCGCCGGGGCGGGCGACTCCGTCCCGGCGCAATCTTCCGACACTCTTTTCCAAGGGCACTGACTCAGGTCGGTGCCTTTGTTTCTCTGGTCTCAGTCACCCGCTCGTTTCCTCATGATTACCAAAATCCGTCAGTTCTCGTTGTGGTGCGGGCTCCTTGGCCTGCTCGTCTCCGGTGTCAGCGCCTCGTTTGGTGCCGCGGCTTCCCCGAACGCGGGCCAGGGATGGATCACCGGATGGATGACCGCACTCCAACTGACGGAGCCGGCAAACATGCCGCCGAAGCCCGGTCTCGCGGGCAATACGCTGCGCCAGGATGTCGTCGTCACGCTCGACGGCGGCGCTGCGCGATTCACTTTCTCCAACGCCTTCGGCCACACCCCGCTCGCGATCGACGCGGCTGCGGTGGCCCGGACGGCCAAGCCTGGCGCCGGCATTCAGGCGGGCACCAGCGTGCCTCTGCTGTTCGCAGGAAAGCCCGGCATCGTTCTGGAGCCCGGCGCTTCCATGGTCTCCGACCCGGTCGATCTCAAGGTGGCCGCAGGCGAATGGCTCGCCATTTCGATTCACATGACCTCCGCGCCGTCCGCCGTGACCGGTCATCCGGGGTCGCGCACCACCTCGTTTCTGGCCCTTGGCAACGAGGTCAGCGCCACTGAGCTCCCCGTGGCTGCGACCGCGGAACACTGGTATTTCCTTAGCCGGATCGACGTGCTCACGCCACTGCCTGCCGCGGCCTGCGTCGTGCTCGGCGACTCGATCACGGACGGACGTGGATCGACCACGAATCACAACAACCGCTGGCCCGACGAACTCGCGCGACGCCTCCGGGAAAATCCGGCAACCTCCCACATCGCGGTGCTCAACGCGGGCATCGGCGGCAACCGCCTGTTGCGCGACGGACTCGGTCCCAATGCGCTTTCCCGCTTCGATCGCGACGTGCTGGCGCCCACGGGCGTCAAATGGCTCATCGTGCTCGAGGGCATCAATGACCTCGGCACGCGCATGGGAGCCGAGCAGCACGGCTGGCCCTATGCCTCCGCGGACGACATCATCATGGCCTACCGCCAGATCATCACGCGGGCCCATGCGCACCACATCCGCGTGTACGGCGCGACGATCATGCCGTACGAGGATTGTTTCTATTTCACCAAGGACGGCGATGCCGCCCGCCAGAAGGTCAATGCATGGATCCGCACGAGCGGCTGGTTTGACGGGGTGATCGATTTTGACGCGGTGATGCGCGATCCGAAGAACCCCGATCATCTCTCGCCGGCCTACGACTCGGGCGATCACCTTCATCCTTCCCCGATCGGTCACAAGGCGATGGGCGATGCCGTCGATTTGGCCCTCTTTTCCCGCTGACCGCCCTTTGCTCACATGTCCGACTCACGAATGAGGTGACCGGAGCACGCGCCCGACTTAACGAATCCCCATGGCCTCGACGTTACCCTTCCAGAACCCCGCGTTGCCGATTGAAGCCCGCATCGACGATCTGATCGCCCGGCTCACGTTGCCCGAGAAGGTGAGCCAATTGATGCACGACAGCGCCGCCGTGGATCGCCTTGGGGTGCCTGCCTACAACTGGTGGAGCGAGGGTTGCCACGGGGTGGGGCGCAGCGGACGGGCCACGGTGTTTCCGCAGGTCGTCGGACTTGCTGCGA
>JAJXYI010000285.1 GCA_021780625.1 bacterium
TGAGCCATGGGAGTGTATTCGTTGAGGAGGTTGGATGGGTTTGGAAAAATCAGTTGTTCGCCCCGCGTGCCAGGAGCAGGCGGGCGGTTTCTCGGGCAACCACGAGTTCCTCATTCGCGGGAATGACGAACACCCGGGTCGGGGATGCGGCGGTGGCGAGATTGGTCTCAGGCTTAGAGGCCGCGTTGGCGGACGCATCGATCGTCAGGCCCAGGCCTTCGAGCCCCGCGCAGACGGCCTCGCGGAGCCAGGCATTGTTTTCGCCGATGCCGGCCGTAAACACCAGGGCGTCGCAGCCGCCGAGTTCGAGCCAGAAAGCGCCGATCCAGTGCCGGATGCTGTGCACGAGCACGTCGATCGCGCGACGGGCCCGGGCGTCGCCCGCTTCGGCCGCGGCGCGGATGTCGCGCAGGTCGTTGCTCACGCCGGAGAGCCCCAGCAGGCCGCTTTCCTTGACGAGCTGGCGCTCGGCTTCCTCAAGGGAGAGCCCGAGGCGGCGCATCGCGCACGGCAGCGCCGCGGAGTCGAGGTCACCCACTCGATTGCTTTGCGGCAGGCCGGATTGCGGGCTCAGGCCCATGCTCGTGCCGATCGCCACGCCGTTTCGGATGGCCGTCACGGAGCTCGAGCCACCGAGATGGCAGGAGATGACGCGCAACGGCACGCCGGTGATCCGGGCCGGACCGTCGAGATAGAGGCGCTTCGCACCAGCGGCCACGTCCTCGCGTCCGAGCAGCTCGGCCGAGCGCTCCGCGACGAACTTGTGGCTCGCGCCATGGAAGCCGTTTCGGCGGATGCCCGCCGCGTACCAGGACTCCGGCACCGCGTAACGCGCAGCGTGATCCGGCACCCACTGGTAAAAGGCGGTTTCAAACAGCGCCACCCGCGGCACGGCAGGCAGGCGCTCCCGGAAGAGACGAAGCCCCTCCGCGTAGGGCGGATTGTGCGCCGGGGCGAGGTCGGCGGTGTCGCGCAGGGCCTTCTCGACGCGTTCGTCGGCCAGGACGCAGCCCGAGACGTCGCCGCCAAGGACAGTCTTGAATCCGACGCCGGCGAGATCGCCCGCGCTCTTCACGTGGCCGCCCGCCGAAAGTTCCTCCAGCGCGCGCCCGATGGCCGCGCCGTAGTCGGTCACCCGCTCGCTCCCGCCGCGCGCAAGCAGCCGGGCCTCCTCGCCTTCGAGGGCGAAGAGCCGGTACTTGAACGAGGTCGAGCCGAGGTTGGCGACGAGGATTTGCATCGCGACGGAGGGGCGCAGAGGAACGGGTTCGGGACTCCGCTCAGGCGGAGGCCCACTTGCCGAGACCGCCGAGATCCTCGTGCGGACGCGGAATCACCTGGACGGCGACGACGTCGCCGACGCGCTTCGCGGCTTCGGCGCCCGCGTCGACCGCGGCCTTGAGCGACGCCACATCACCGCGGAAAAACGCGGCGACATTGCCCGAGCCGATCGCCTCGTAGCCCGTCATCGTCACATTGGCAGCCTTCAGGGCCGCATCCGAGGCCTCGAGCAGCGCGCACAGGCCTTTGGTTTCAATCATTCCGAGAGCTTCGTTTGCCATGGAAAGAAATGGTTGGGGGTTGGATCAGAGCGAGAACGACTTGAGGAGCTCGGCGTGCGGGCGGGCGATCACGTGAGCGCAAACCAGTTCGCCGACGCGCTTGGCCGCGTCCGCACCGGCTTCGACGGCCGCTTTCACGCTGCCGACGTCGCCCTTGACGATCACCGTCACAAGGCCGCCGCCGATTTGAATTTGACGGGCGAGCGTGACGCCCGCCGCCTTGACCATGGCGTCGCTGGCCTCGACGGACCCGACGTAGCCCTTGGTCTCGATCATTCCGAGAGATTCATTCATGGGTGTTTGGAGTTGTTGGAGGGTTGTTTATGGATGATTGGATGCGAAAGGGAGGGGATCGGCGTCTCACGGCACGAGTTCGCACGACACACCGGGCGCCAGCCCGCAGGCGTTGCCCTCGTCGGTGTCAATGTGGACCTCGAGTTTGAAGTCGGGCGAGACGCGCACGAGCATGCGGTCGAAGGTGAGGCCGCAGTCGCCGCCGATGCGCAGCTTCATGAACGAGCCCGCCTTCACGCCGTAGAACGCCGCGTCGTCGGGATGCATGTGCACGTGCGGCGCGGCGCGGATCACGCCTTCCGGCAGCTCGAGAAAGCCCGCGGGGCCCATGAGCATGCAGCCCGGGGTGCCCTTGATATTGCCCGAGGCGCGCACCGGCACGTCGAAGCCAAGCGAGATCGCGTCGGTGAACGCCAGCTCCACCTGGTTGATGTCGCGGCAGGGCCCGAGGATGCGCAGGTTGGAAATCATCCGGCTGCGGGGGCCGATCAGGGTGACCGCCTCCTCGGCCGCATATTGGCCGTCCTGATACAAAAACTTCTTCGGGTGCAGCTCGTGGCCCTTGCCGAAGAGCGTCTCGACCGCGGCCGCCGTCAGGTGGCAGTGCCTCGCGCTCACGTTCACCACCAGCGGATGCGGCGCACGCGCGGAGCGCGGCAGCGGACGGTCCAGGCGCTGGTACAGCATGCGGCGCACGACGTGCTCGATCTCGGCTCGATGGGGAAGGACGGGCGTGGAGGGCATGGATTGCGGAGGAACGCCGCACTCCATCGGCGCGAAGCCGACGGGACGGCGATTTCGGTTATATGATCTGTTTCGATCATATAATTCCAGGCCCGTCAACCCGGATTTCGTTCGAGTCCGCCCTCCCTCCGGGGCGCGCCTCAGCGCGCCTGGATCAACCTGCGGCCGCCGAGGGGGATGCCCGCCGCCGCGAGCGCGGTCGACGGGGCGTCGGTCACCAGCGCGAGCGGCCCGCCCCAGGCGGTCACTCGGTGGGGCGTGCTGCGCGAGAGTTTCGTCGCATCGAGGCAGAAATAGGTGTGCGTGGAGCGACGGATCACCGCCTGCTGGAACGCGGCCAGGTTTGCATGGGAGTTGGTGATCCCGTCCGCGTCCATGCCCTCGCCGCCCAGGAAGGCCGCGTCAAAGCGCCAGTCCGCCAGCGCGCGCACGGACTCCGGCCCGAGCAGCACCGCCTGGCGGTGCAGGAACAGTCCGCCAAGCACGTGCAGCTCGAGTCCGGGAGCCCCGCCCAGGATGCTCGCCACGGGCAGGCTGTTCGTAACGACCGTGAGCTCGCCGCCCGAGCGCCGCCGCAGCAGCAGCCGGGCGAGCGCCTGCACCGTCGTGCCCGCATCCAGAAAGACCACGCCACGATCCGGCAAATGGGCCAGCGCGGCCTGTGCGATGCGCCCCTTCGCTGTACGCGCCCGGTGTGCTCGCTGCCCCAGCGACGCAAAGGTCGTGTTGTAATCCGCCAGCGCACCACCGCGCGTGCGAGTGATCTGCCCCTCCGCGGCGATGACCGAGAGATCCCGTCGCACGGTCACCTCGGACACTCCCAGTCGGCGGCTGAGCTCCGCGACCGGAAGGAAACCGTCGGCGCGGATCAGGTCGCGCAGGCGCCCGCGGCGCTGCTCGACGATGTGGAGCGGGACTCGCATGGGTCGGGACAATGGCCGCGCGCGCCGTCCGGAAGCAATCCCAGACGCGCGCTTCGCGCCTCAGGCGAGCTTGAAGACGCGCTTCAACTCATCAATCGCACCCGCCTCCATCTGCACGATGCGGCCCAGCGGCTTCGCCAGCAGGAGCGCCTCGGCGGTCGCCTCGAGCACCTCGAGCCGGTCGAACGCCTCCAGCGGGGTCCGCCCGACCACGACCGCACCCTCGTTCTCGATGAGGACCACCGGCGATTTTTCAAGCGAGAGATGGGCAGCGATTTCCTCGGCGTCCTCGACGATCCGCCGGAATGGAATGCGCGGGGGATTGTTGAGCACCACGTAGCTCTCCGGGATCGTGTGCGTGGTGAGCGACGCCTGCGTGACGCAGAAGGCCGAGGCATGCGCAGGCTGTGCACTGATGATGGCGCCGACGCCCGGGAGCCTGGCATAGATCGCGGCGTGCAGCGCCGATGCTCGGCTCGGCTTCAGGCCGTCCGTGCAGGAGCGGCCGCGCACCCGCACCAGTCCGTCCGCGCGCACCTCGAGTCGATCGCGCCGTCGCGGAGTGATGAGAAATTCGGACCCATCGAGCCTCGCGGAAAACGCACCCGCCGTGCTGATGAGCAACCGCTGACGGTAGGCCCGGTGCACAAAGCCGCAGATGCCCTCCCGGAGCGCCTGTTCCCCAGCGGTCGCGGGCCTGTCCTCGAGGGCCGAATACTCCGGCATCGTGTCGACCGCGAGCGCCTCGGGGCCGAGCACCCGGACGTCCCCGAGCATGGCCGCACGCACGAGGGTCTGCGCGGCAAACTCGAGCGTCTCGAAGCGCTGGAAGGCATCCTTCAGGTCGCGGCCGCCGATCACCACTCCGTGGTTCTCCAGCAGCACGCAGTCCGCCCCCTGGGCGAAGGTCGCCGCGATATTGTCTCCAAGCGCCTGCGTGCCCGGACAGGCGTAGGGCGCGATGGCGATCTTTCCGCAGACCTCGTGGACGTGCGACTGCAGCCGCGTCTCGGGCAGTTTCCGGCAGATCGAAAACGCCACCAGCGCCCCCGGATGTGCGTGCACGATCGCACCGAAGTCGGGCCTGCGACGATAGATCTCGCGGTGAAACGGCAGCTCCGACGACGCGGGATGCCGTCCCTCCTGGCTCCCATCCGCATGCACCCGCACGATGTCCCCGGGAGTCAGCGCCCCCTTGTCGACACGCGCCGGCGTGATCCAAAGGTCGCCCGAGGCGTCTCGAATCGAAAGGTTGCCGCCCGAGGTGGTCGTCATGCGGTAGCGGTAGATGCGCTCCATGGTGGCGACGAGGGCTTCGCGGGGATCGAGGGACATGGCTGGGAGGACAATAAACTGCTGCGGGGACGGCCTCCTCGCGGGCGGCCGCGTCCGTGGGAAACCCGGCCGGCACGATGCATGGCGGGCGCCCCAACACGATGCCAGCGAAATTGGAGTGGACCGTCACAAGACGCGGCCGAACCTCGGCCCGCGCGGGCGAAGCAGCCGACAATCCGCGAGCGCATTGACCTGGATCAAGTCTGCCCACCTCCCCCCGTGCTATCGTGCCCCCGCGTCCTTAGCCACCCGGCCGCCGGCGTCGTTCGACGCCCGCGGGGTCCGGGTGGGACGCCACTCATCATGTCCCAACCTACACTCACTCCCACCACCACCGTCGGCGACATCGTGCGCGCCGCTCCGTCCCGCTCCCGCATCTTCGAGCGGCTCGGCATCGACTACTGCTGCGGCGGAAAGAAACCGCTGGCCGAGGCCTGCCGCGCAAAGGGCCTCGACGTCGCCACGGTCTTCGCCCTGCTGTCGGCCCTCGACGACGACGCGGCGCCCACCTCGCTCACAAATCCCGACACCCTGGGCCTTTCCGCGCTCTGCGATCACATCGAGGGCGTGCACCACGCCTCCCTGCGCGAGGAGCTACCGAGGCTCGATTTCATGACCCGCAAGGTCGCCGCCGTGCACGGCGACCACGAGCCGCGCCTGCTGGAGGTGCGCCAAACCTTCGAAGGCTTCGCCAGCGCCATGCTCGCCCACACCGAGGACGAGGAGGCCCGCGTGTTCCCGGTGATCAGGAAACTGGATACCGGTCACGGCGATGCGGCCTCCGCCGCGGAGCTGCGCCAGGCGCTCGACCGTCTTGAGGGCGAGCACGACGAGGCCGGGGCCGCCCTCGAGCGACTGCGGACGCTGACCGACGGCTACACGCCGCCCGAATGGGCCTGCAACACGTTCCGCGCGCTGTACGAGGGACTCGCCCGCCTGGAGAGCGACACCCACCAGCACGTCCACAAGGAAAACAACATCCTTTTCCCGCGCGCGCTCGCCACCGCGGGTGCCGACCGCCCGCTCTCCGCCTGAAGCCCGGGCCCGCCGGCCCGGAATTCCAGACCGGCGGGTTGCGTCGGCGGCCCCGCCGCGGCACTCTTGAGCACCCGGCCGCCCGTTCACCACACGGAGCCCTCATCAACTTCCATCCGGCACCCTCACGCCCTTATCAATCGTAACGCGATATGACACACGACCGCTCCCTCCCGCTGATCTACTCGTGCTCCGGCGCCTCCAGCGCCGCACAGATGGCCAATCACCTCGCCGTCCGGCTCGACCGCCTCGGCGTCGCGGAGATGTCGTGCATCGCGGGCGTGGGCGGCGACGTGAAACCCCTCGTCCGCACGGCGAAGTCCGGCCGGCCCATCATCGCCCTCGACGGCTGCCCGCTGCATTGCGCCGCCCACATCCTGCGGCGCCACGGCATCGAGCCCGAAATCCACCACGACCTCAGCCGCGAGGGCGTGGCCAAACGTTACCACGAGGACTTCGACCCCGCCCAGGCCGCCGCGCTCATGCCCGCTCTTGCGGCTGAGGCGGCCGCCCTGCGCCGGCCCGCGGACGCGCCGCCGCCCACGCCGCGATCCACACCCGCCCTCTCCATCGCGCCGGGCGCCGCCCTCAGCCACGGAGGTGCGCGATGAGCGGCGCCACCCGACCCCGCGGCCTGTCCACGCTCGGCATCCACGCGGGCACCCACCTCGACCCCGCCACCGGCGCCGCCTGCAGCCCGGTCTTCCCG
>JAJXYI010000054.1:0-2209 GCA_021780625.1 bacterium
CCGCGAAGTTCACCACTTCTCGCTGCTCATCGGCTACGGCGTGAGCGCGATCAATCCGTACCTCGCCTTCGAGACCATCGACGACATGATTCGCGAGGGCCTGCTGCCCAATCTCGACCACAAGGCCGCCTGCAAGAATTTCGTGAAGGCCGCCTCCAAGGGCGTGATCAAGGTCATGTCCAAGATGGGCATTTCCGCGATCCAGAGCTATCGCGGCGCCCAGGTGTTCGAGGCGGTCGGCCTCCGCCAGGACGTCATCGACACCTACTTCACCTGGACGCCCTCGCGCGTCGGCGGCATCGGCCTGGACGTCATCGCCCAGGAGGTGCTCACCCGCCATCACGAGGCCTTCGCCGAGCGTCAGTCGCCCGATCACGTGCTGCCCGCGGGCGGCCAGTACAAGTGGCGCGACGACGGCGAATACCACCTGTTCAATCCCGAGACCATTCACAGCCTGCAGAAGGCCGTGCGCACGGGCAGCTTCTCGGTCTTCAAGAACTACTCGTCGCTGGTCAACGACCAGGCCCGGCACTACTGCACGCTGCGCGGTCTGCTCGATTTCAAGCAGGGCGACGCCATCCCGATTGAGGAAGTCGAGTCGGTCGAAAGCATCATGAAGCGCTTCAAGACGGGTGCCATGTCCTATGGCTCCATCTCGAAGGAGGCGCATGAGACGCTCGCCATCGCGATGAACCGCATCGGCGGCAAGTCCAACACGGGCGAGGGCGGCGAGGATCCGAATCGATTCGTCCCGCTCGAGAACGGCGATTCCAAGAATTCCGCGATCAAGCAGGTCGCCTCCGGCCGCTTCGGCGTGACGAGCGAATACCTGGTCAGCGCCCGCGAAATCCAGATCAAGATGGCCCAGGGCGCCAAGCCCGGTGAAGGCGGCCAGCTGCCCGGCACCAAGGTTTATCCCTGGGTCGCGCGCACCCGCCACACCACCGCCGGCGTCGGCCTCATCTCACCGCCGCCCCACCACGACATCTATTCGATCGAGGACCTCGCGGAACTCATCCACGACCTCAAGAACGCCAACCGCCGCGCCCGCATCAGCGTGAAGCTTGTCGCCGAAGTCGGCGTGGGCACGATCGCCGCGGGTGTCGCCAAGGCCCATGCGGACGTCGTCCTCATCTCGGGCCACGACGGTGGCACCGGCGCCTCGCCGCAGACCTCGATCAAGCACGCCGGTCTGCCCTGGGAGCTCGGCCTGGCCGAGACCCACCAGACGCTCGTGCTGAACAATCTTCGCTCCCGCATCGCGGTCGAGACCGACGGTCAGCTCAAGACTGGCCGCGACGTCATCATCGCCGCCCTGCTCGGCGCCGAGGAATTCGGCTTCGCCACGGGTCCGCTCGTGGCCACGGGCTGCATCATGATGCGCGTCTGCCATCTGAACACCTGCCCGACCGGCGTCGCCACGCAGGATCCGCGTCTGCGCGCCAACTTCCAGGGCAAGCCCGAGCACGTGGTCAACTTCATGCGCTTCATCGCCCAGGAAGTCCGCGAACTCATGGCCCAGCTCGGCTTCCGCTCGATCGAGGAAATGGTCGGCCGCGTCGACCGCCTCGAGCCCAGGAAGGCCATTGAGCACTGGAAGGCCAAGGGGCTCGACTTCTCGAGCATCCTCTATTCGCCCGATGTCGGCGACTCGGTCGGCCGCTATTGCCAGATGGCTCAGGATCACGGTCTCGACAAGTCGCTCGACCTGACCGTCCTGCTCGATGCCTGCAAACCGGCCATCGAGAAGGGCGAGAAGGTCGTTCTCGACGTCGGCATCAAGAACGTTCACCGCGTCGTCGGCACAATCACCGGCTCGGAGGTCACCCGCAAGTACGGCCCCAAGGGCCTGCCCGAGGACACCATCACCGTGCGTTTCAAGGGCTCCGCGGGCCAGAGCTTCGGCGCCTTCGTGCCGCCCGGCATGACCTTCCTGCTCGAGGGCGACGCCAACGACTACGTCGGCAAGGGCCTCTCGGGTGGAAAGCTCGCGATCTTCCCGCCTGCCGGTTCGACCTTCAGGGCCGAGGAAAACATCATCATCGGCAACGTCGCCTTCTACGGCGCCACTTCCGGCGAGGCCTATATCCGCGGCATGGCGGGCGAACGCTTCTGCGTCCGCAATTCCGGCGTCAACGCGGTCGTCGAGGCCGTGGGCGACCACGGTTGCGAATACATGACCGGCGGTCGCGTCGTCGTCCTCGGCTCC
>JAJXYI010000054.1:2219-6585 GCA_021780625.1 bacterium
ATTTCGCCGCGGGCATGTCCGGCGGCGTCGCCTACGTGCTCGATGAGACGGGGGATTTCCCGAAAAACGTGAACCTCCAGATGGTCGCCATCGAGAAGCTGTCCGACGCGAAGGAGATCGCCGAGGTGCGCTCGCTGGTCGAGAGGCACTTCGCGTACACCCGGAGCGCGCGCGCCGAACAGGTGCTCGCCAACTGGGACACGATGATGCCCAAATTCGTCAAGGTGATGCCGAAGGACTACAAGCGCATGCTCGCCTGCATCGAGCGCGCCCACGCCCAGGGCCTCTCCGGCGAGGACGCCATCATGGTCGCCTTCGAGGAAAACGCCCGCGACCTCTCGCGCGTCGGCGGCAACTAATCGACCCCTCACCTAATCGCCCAACCTTTCACGACGATGGGAAAGCCAACTGGATTCATCGAGTACCTCCGGGAATTGCCCGTGGACCGTCCGCCTCTGGAGCGCGTCCGCGACTGGAAGGAGTTTCACCTCCACATGGAGGAGAAGAAGCTCCGCAACCAGGGCGCGCGCTGCATGGACTGCGGTATCCCCTTTTGCCATACGGGCAAGCTGGTCAGCGGCATGGCCTCGGGGTGCCCCGTCCACAACCTCATCCCGGAGTGGAACGACCTCGTCTTCCGCGGCCTGTGGCGCGAGGCGCTCGCCCGCCTCCACAAGACCAACAACTTCCCGGAATTCACCGGACGCGTCTGTCCCGCGCCCTGCGAGGGCTCCTGCACGCTCGGCATCATCGACCCGCCCGTCACGATCAAGAACATCGAGTACTCGATCATCGAGAAGGGCTGGGAGGAGGGCTGGGTCCTTCCCGAGCCGCCCGCCGTCCGCACGGGCAAGAAGGTGGCCGTGATCGGCTCCGGTCCCTCGGGCCTCGCCTGCGCTGCGCAGCTCAACAAGGCCGGTCACACGGTCACGGTGTTTGAGCGCGCCGACCGCCCGGGCGGCCTCCTCATGTACGGCATCCCGAACATGAAGCTCGATAAGCAGGAGGTCGTGATGCGCCGCGTCCGCCTCATGGAGCAGGAGGGCATCAAGTTCATCTGCAACGCCAACGTCGGCGAAAACGTCGAGCCCCAGATTTTCCTGAAGGAGTTCGACGCCACCGTCCTTTGCGTGGGCGCCACCCAGGGCCGCGACCTCAAGGTCGAGGGCCGTGAGCTCAAGGGCATCCACCTCGCGATGGAATACCTGAAGGCCAACACCCAGGCCGTCATTGGCGGCAAGCCCGAGACCGCCGCCATCGCTGCGGCGGGCAAGGACGTCGTCGTCATCGGCGGCGGCGACACGGGCACCGACTGCGTCGGCTCCTCGATCCGCCACGGCTGCCGGAGCGTCGTCCAGATCGAGATCCTTCCCAAGCCTCCCCTCGAGCGCCAGCCCGACAATCCCTGGCCCGAGTGGCCGAAGACCCTCAAGGTCGACTACGGCCAGGAGGAGGCCGCCGCCAAATTCGGCGCCGATCCCCGCGTGTATCTCACGACCGTCAAGAAGTTCGTCGGTGACGAACAGGGACGCGTGAAGGAACTCGTGACGGTCCAGATCAAGTGGGACAAGAACGAGAAGGGCCAGTTTGTGCCGACGGAAGTCCATGGCACGGAGCAGACCCGTCCCGCGCAGCTCGTGCTGCTCGCCATGGGTTTCACCGGACCGGAGCAGAGCATCCTCAAGGAACTCGCGCTGGAGACGGACGCCCGCAGCAACATCAAGGCGGAACACGAGAAGTACACGACCAACGTGCGCGGCGTGTTCGCGGCCGGAGACTGCCGTCGCGGCCAGAGCCTCGTCGTGTGGGCCATCAACGAGGGCCGCGGTGCTGCTCGCGAGGTGGACCGCTACCTGATGGGCCAGACGGACCTTCCCTGAGCGGGTATAAGTTTCTCCATTACACGGAGCCGCACCCTGTCCGGGTGCGGCTTTTTTATTCCGGCGACATTGACTTGCCCAACAGCCGCTGGCGGGCTTGGCCCATGTCAAAGGCGTCCACCAGCGCCCGGCTCGGGGTTGTTTCACCGCGGAAGCTTCCGGTCTCATACCGCATTGGCCTGATCTCGGCCGCCGCGGTCATGCTCCTGCTGCCGACGGTATATGTGGCATTCATTGCGCTCGTTGTCGCTGGAGTCGGCCTTTGGACTGTCTTTGGCGTGGGACTCCTTGCGACGGGCTTTCCGGGTTTCCTCGCGTACGTGGTGCCTGCGGGCGCAGGCGGCATCCTGGTCGTCTTCATGCTCAAGCCCCTGTTCCTGCGACCTCCGAGGCGGGATGGCCCCACGAAGATCGACCCGGAAAGCCAGCCCAGACTCGCCGATTTTGTGGCTGAGGTCAGCCGTACCGTCGGCGTGCCGATGCCCGCCGAGCTGCGCGTTGACTGCAACGTGAACGCCAGTGCGAGTTTTCAACGCGGTTGGCTCGGAATCCTGCGTGGCCGGCTCGTGCTGACCATTGGGTTGCCGCTGGCCGCCGACCTGCAGTCGGACGAGCTGGCTGCAGTCATCGCCCACGAATTCGGGCACTTTGCCCAGCGTGGAGCCATGGGGGCGTCATTTGTCGTCAATTCGATCAACCTCTGGTTCGCGCGGGTCGTGTATCAGCGGGATCGCTGGGACCAATGGATCGAGGTCCAAAGTCGCCGCCGCGGCTTCATCATCAAACTCACCGCGCAGTTGGCGAAGGCCGGGGTGGTGGCCGGGCGGCGCCTGCTGTTGGTATTGATGAAGGCGGGACATGCAGTGAGCTGCTATCTGCTACGACAGATGGAGTATGATGCTGATTATTACGCCGTGCAGGCATTGGGGACCGAAGTCCACCTGCGCGCCACGGACCGGATCGTTCTCTTGTCGGTTGCCGAGCAGCGTGCGCGCGCTGACCTGAGTGCGATGTGGCGCGAGAAGCGCCTGGTCGACAACCTACCGGCGCTCGTCGTGGAACGTCGTTCCCGCCTGATGCCGGATGTCGGTGAGCGATTGCGTGCGGCCGCGCAGGAGCAGAAGGGAAAATGGAGCGACACGCATCCGACTCGCGTCGAACGGGAGCGGCGATCGAGACAGATGAATGCCACTGGAATCCTGCGATTCGAGGGTGCTGCGAGGGAATTGTTCGACGGATTTGATGAGCTGTGTCGCGACGCCACCTGGCAACATTATGGGGTTTCAAGCGATATGGGCATCGATCGAAACGCCCTGTGGCCGGTCGCCCAGGCGACGAGACTCGGAGACCAGCGTCAGCGGGAAGCGGAAGCGCTTGCTTCGCTCGCACCGGGGCTGGTGGATTGCCGACGTCCAGTGCTGTACAGTCCGCGTGATGGGACGGGCGTTGAATTACGGCAGCAGCTCGCGTCCAAGCGTCTGTGGTTGAAAGAGCACCAGAAGGATAGTGCGGAGGCGCTTGCCGAGTATGGACGGCATGCGATGGCCGAGGATAACGCCAATGCCGCACGTGCGTTCATCGACGCCGGGCTCAAGGTCAGGCCTGGAAGCTTTGATTTGATCGACTCCACCGCTGCGGCCGTGCGGTTGAAACTGGATTCAGCCCAGCGTGGCATGGTGGGCGCGGTTGATCGGATATCTCCGGCGGATGAGGCATTGGCGTCTTGGCTGGGCGCAGGAGTCGGCTACGGCCGGCTGGTGACGTCGGCGCAGATTGAGGGACCTGACGCCAATGTTGCGCGGTCTTTATTGGCTGCGGATAGCGTCTACAGGGCGGCGGAGTCGCTTTGGAAGTCCCTGCCGGAAATGAGGACGTTGCACTTCGTGTTTCATACCTTCTGCATAAACGCGCCGGCCCTGGGGCCCTTGCTTTCGTTCAGGGCGACTCTCGCCAAACAACGCGAACAGTTGGATGAGCTGATCGACTCGAATTTGGCCTCGACGGCGCACTTGGGTTTACCCGAGGAGATGGCTGGGCGTCCGATGAGGCTTGGCGAGTACGTCGAACTCAACGTCCGCTCGTCGGATGGGAACGTCCGCGCCCAAGCGCGTGCGTCTGCGTTCTACGAGCTTCAACTCCGCCTCATCGGCCACATGGCTGCCTGCATCGAGGTGCTCGAACGATTTCAACCCTCCGCCTCCCAGTAGTCGGTGATTCGAGGGACAGGTCCAAGCTGAACGTCAGAGTGACGTTCGAAGAAACGTTTCGAGTTCGCGAACAGCCCCGGCGATCGCAGTCCGCCGTTGCAATTTTCTGGATACCACGGAAATCCGCCCGAGTTCGCGGTCAAAGCGCGGTTCCACGTGGCCGATCAAACAGGCGCCTTTCAATACGGGGAGCGTATAATAGCCCCGTACGCGTTTCGCCGCGGGCGTGTAGACCTCCCACGTGTAATCGAAGTCCCACAACTTCGAGGTCAGTCTTCG
>JAJXYI010000395.1 GCA_021780625.1 bacterium
CCTCGAACGCCTGCATGCCCTGCGAACGCCCGCCGGCGGCCGGTTTTCGATTGTCGAGCTTCCGATGCCGGAGCCCTGTGTCACCGACGGACAGAGACTCCCGGCCAGCTACGCGAATTTCCTCATTCTGAACGAAGCGGTGCTCGTCCCGGTCTTCCGCCAGCCGCGGCGGGACGCCGAGGCACTGGATCTTCTGCGCGGTTGTTTTCCGGGGCGGGAAATCGTGCCGATCGACTGCCGGGAGTGGGTGATCGGCCGCGGCACGCTACACTGCATCTCCCAGCAGCAGCCCGCCTGAACGGACTGCTGCATCGGGTTTCCGCTCAGACGTCGCGGAGCGCTTCCACGCTCTTGCGGTTACAAACCAGCGCGAGCACATGCACGAGTTTCTTCAGCGACTCGCGGGACGGGTCTCCCAGCAGGGCGACCTGAATCCAGTTCTGGTCGCGCAAATACGAACTGGCGTAGCTCAACCAAAAACCGCGGGCGCGAAGCTCTTCGCCCAGCGAGACTGCTGCACCGGGCTCCTCGAGCCGGATGCTCACGATCGCCGGACAGGCATGGTCTTCCAGGGCTACGAGGTCGAATCCCATCGTCCGCAGCGATTGGCGGAGCCAGAGACCGTTGGACTGGATGCGGGCCTGGCGCTCGGGCGTCGCGAGTTCGATCGCCTTGGCAAGCGCGGCCACGAGGTTCGAGGAGTGTGTGAACGGAACGCTGTCGTGCGCGGCCCATTCGCCCAGGTCGATGTAGGAAGGGAGGACCTGTGGCTGGGGTGCCGGACGGTAATCGTGGAAAACCATTGCGAGGCCGGGAAATGACCCCAGGCCCTTTCCACTGGTTGCCGTGGCAAGATGCACGCCGGACAGGTCGAGCGGTAGCGCGCCGATCGTGCTGATGCAGTCCAGGCAGAGGTGAAGGCCGAGGCGGTGACAGATGGCCTTCAGCTGGGGCATCGGATTGAGCACGCCCGTCGAGGTTTCGTGGTGAACGCACCAGATCCATCCACCTCGCGGCAGGCGGGAAGCCGCATTCTCAATCTGCCCTGGAGTCATCGGCTCGCCCCAGCTCAGCCTGAGCCAGTCGAAGCGAAGGCGCGCGCGCCGTGCCTCCTTGGCCAGACGCTCGCCGAACTCGCCGTTCGAAATGACCAATCCGGTCGTCTCCATCAGGCCGAGCTGCGCGGCCACCACGGCATTCGCGAGCGAGCCGGAGCCGACCAAGACCTGCACGTCGCGAGCCTGGGTCATCAGGCAGAGATTGCGGCGTATGCTCGCGATGCGCGTCAGGAATTCCTGGCCCCGATGCGAGTCGGCGGGAGTGGCGAGCGCATCGCGGACTTCCGGTGCCATGCAAACCGGGCCGGGGAGGAAGTTTTGGACCTCCTGACGGGCTCCGAACGCCTCGATCGCGGGTCTCAGCACGGGACTCTTTTTCATCGTGCGCCCGAACGCCTCGAGCGTCAGGTACATCGGCTGGTACGGCGCGTCGGGCGTGCCCACGAGAGGACCGAACGGCACGAATCCGATATGGCGATACAGCCTCAGCTGACGGGTTGTCCCGGAGATCAAGGCAATGTCGAAGCCCTCGGAGATGCAGTAGCGGACAGCCTGCTCGAAGAGCTCCGTGAATACGGGGGACTTTCTGTAATCGGGTGCCACGGCCAGGAGGCGCACTTCGATCGGCACCCGACCGGAGGGAAGGTGCCGGTCCAGTTCGGGGACTTTTGAGTCGAGCGAAAAGGGGCGGTTCCGGCGAAGCGCCATCATCCCCGCCAATGTCCGGCCATCGAGGGCAATGAGGTAGGTGTTTTCGGCGTGAAAGCGGTCGACCAGCCGGCCTTCCAGATTCGGCGCGTGCTGGGGGATCTCCTCGACGAACGTGGCGTAGTTGAGGCGATGGACGAGCTCGATTTCCCAGTCTTCCGAGGCGATTTTGTAGACGATATTCGTGGAGGGAGAGGTCACGGTTTTTGAGTGGATTGGGATTGGAAACGGGAACCGTCCCGCCAGCGGCGCAAGTGGCCGCGGTGGGCGATGAGGACGAGCGCATAGCACGCGAGCGCAATCGAGGCGCACCGGGGATCGGTGTTGAGATAGACGCTCAGGGCGGGGACGGCGGCCAGGCCGATGAGGCCGGCGATCGTGAAACGGAAAAAGGGCAGCACCATCAACATCACCGCGGCGCCGGGAATGAGATGGAGCGGGGCAATCACCAGCCAGGCGCCGAGCATCGGACCGATGCCCTTGCCGCCCCGAAATCCCAGTGTGACCGGCCAGATGTGGCCCAGCAGCACAGCGATCGCGCAAAGGTGCTCGAGGAATTCACCGCCATGGGCGAGCCGCGCCACCAGCACGGCAATCGCGCCCTTTGCGATGTCGAGCGCGAGAACGGTCGCAAATCCGCTCGTTCCGAGCGCTCTTCCGGCATTAGTTGCCCCGGTGGCGCCACTGCCTTGAAGTCGGATGTCGCCCCCCTTGCGAAATCGGACCAGCCAATACCCCGGGGACAGGCAGCCCAAGGCATAGGCTAAAGCGACCACGGCTGACTGGTTTAGGGGGCTCATGGTGGTTTTCCGAGAATGTTACAATTCGCTCGCGGCTCGACAAAAAAATGCGGCCAATTCATGAAGGCAGCCCCAGTGGCGTGGGACAGGCGCAGAGATGTCCGCACCACCGACAAAAAAGCCGGGCCACAGGGACCCGGCTTCGAAAGAAAGAGGTTGCGAACGAATTAGAGTTTGCCGCCGTAGATGGCGTTCGACCCCAGTTCCTCTTCGATGCGGAGCAGCTGATTGTACTTCGCCACGCGATCGGTGCGGCAGAGCGAGCCGGTCTTGATCTGGCCGGCGTTGGTCGCCACTGCGATGTCGGCGATCGTCACGTCCTCGGTCTCGCCCGAGCGGTGGGAGATGACCGCGGTGTAGTCGGCCTCCTTGGCCATCTCAACGGCGTCGAAGGTTTCCGTGAGGGAGCCAATCTGGTTGACCTTGACGAGAATCGAGTTGGCGGTGCCCGTCGCGATGCCCTTTGAGAGAAACTCGACATTGGTGACGAACAGATCGTCGCCGACGAGCTGCACGCGGTCGCCGATGGCGTCTGTAAGCTTCTTCCAGGTTGCCCAGTCGGACTCGGCGCATCCGTCCTCGATCGAAATGATCGGGTACTTGGCGGTGAGTTCCTCGTAGAAGGCCACCATATCGTCGCCGGACAGGACTTGGCCGGTGGATTTCTTGAACGTGTATTTCTTCGTCTTGGCGTCGTAGAACTCGGAAGAGGCGACGTCGAGGGCGAGGGCGATATCCTTGTCGGCACCGAGCTTGTAGCCGGCGTCCTTGACCGCTTGGGCGATCACGTCGAGCGCGGCCGTGGCGCTTTCGAGCTTCGGAGCAAAACCGCCCTCGTCGCCGACCGCGGTCGCGAGGCCCTTGCTTTTGAGCACCTTCTTCAGGCTGTGGAAGACTTCGCAGCCCATGCGCAGGCCTTCGGAGAAGGACGGGGCGCCGACGGGCATGATCATGAATTCCTGGAAGTCGATTGGGGCATCGGAGTGGGCGCCGCCGTTCATGATGTTCATCATCGGAACGGGGAGCACCTTGGCATTCGGTCCGCCGAGGTATTTGTAGAGGGGCTGACCGAGGGCGGCCGCAGCGGCCTTGGCGGTGGCCATCGAAACGCCGAGGATCGCGTTGGCGCCGAGCTTCGACTTGGTGCTCGTGCCGTCGACCTTGATCATGAGCTTGTCGAGCGTGACCTGGTCGCAGGCGTCGAGGCCGACCAGAACCGGGGCGAGGACGTTCTTCACGTTGCTCACCGCGGCCTGCACGCCCTTGCCGAGGTAGCGCTTCTTGCCGTCAATGCCCTTCGGCAGGGACTTGGCCGGAACGGAGGAGTCGCGCAGTTCAATGGCCTCGTGTTCGCCGGTGCTCGCGCCGGAGGGAACGGCGGCGCGACCGAGCGCGCCACAGGCGAGCTTCACATCGACCTCGACGGTCGGATTGCCGCGGGAGTCGATGATCTCGCGGGCAGTGATGGCGGTGATGGTGGTGTTCATAGAGGAAGGGAACGTTCGAGTTATTCGGACGGAAACAGCTGCGAGTGAATGCGCTTCGATTGCGCAGGGAAAGCCGAAAGAATGCGCAAAGTTTGTCGGTCTCCCTGCAACCCCGGCCGAGTGCGACCTCAGGACGTCATGCGAAAGGCGTCCGAGCCGCGCCGATTCTCTCGAAAAATAGTCGCAGGGCCGAACGGCTCGGGCGCACCCCGGCGGGAATCTGGTCCAGGTGCCCCTGCTGGATGGCGAGTCTGCCGACGGTCATCCCGGTGTAATTTCGGGTCATCAGCACCTCTTTGGTCAGAATTCCGGCAGGAATCTGATCAAGATGACCTTCTGAGGCAGCCGCGTGCAGTGGCGTGTCGCCATTGTCGTTTCTTGTGAGGATCAGGTCGCGGGTGAGTTGCTCGACCGGAATCTTGTCCAGCTGGCCCGTTTCGGCGGCCGCGTGGATGGCGGTGAAACCCGTCTTGCTGGCGACCACCAGATTGTCGTGCACGAGGAGATCGGCGGGGATGAGTCCGAGATGACCCGAGATGGCTGCTGCGTGGATGACCGTGTCGCCGGCATTGGTCTGCTCGAGCATGGCCTCGCGGGAAAGGAGGGCGATCGGCACCTGATCGAGATGGCCGTTCAGGGCGGCGACGTGCAGCACGGTTTCGCCGCTGATGTTTTTTTCCCGGATGCTGGCCGGAGTGACCAGCCCGATCGGAAGCTTGTCGAAATGCCCACCCTCGGCCGCCTCGTGAAGCAGCGTGTTTCCGAGGTCATTCTTCAGGGTGGCGACCTCATAGGTCAGGAGTCCCTGGGGGAGCTGGTCGAGATGGCCGTTTGCGGCGGCGAGGTGAAAGACGGTGTAGCCCGAATTGCTGCGCTGTAGCAGGGCGTCGAGCGAGAGCAGTTCGGCGGGAATTTGGTCCAGATGCCCTCCCAGAGCGGCCTGATGGAGGGGAGTGTATCCCGCGTCGTTCTTGATGAAAAACATCGGGGCGGTCAGTGCCCCGTGCGGCAGGTCCTTCAGGGTGCCGTAGCGCGCAGCCAGGTGGACTGGTGTGTGTCCGGATGCGTTGCGAGCGATCAGTCGTTCAGGGCTGAGGAGCTCGGGGGATAGGGTGGCCAGGGTGCCTTCGCGGGCCGCGGAATGGAGGTCGATGGATTCCATGCGCTCGTCTGTTGGCGAGTGCATAGGAGGGGCCCGACGCAGGCAATGGAAAACCTGCCGTTTCCTCTTCTGGCAACAACCTGTGTGCAAATTCTGAGAACTCTGCGTTGCATCTTCGGGCGCGAACCCTTTGCCTCCGCCCCTTAAAGCATGGCAGAACCCTTTTCCCAGGCACCCCAGGGTCGGTCACGCGGCCGGGATGCGGCTGCGGAATCGCCCGCGCTGATCGGTCGGACGCCGCCTCATTCGGTCGAGGCGGAGGAATACCTCCTGTCGTGCTGCCTGCTGGACGGAAACGACACCATCGCGCGCTGCCTGGAGTCGAAGCTCTCCGCGGAAGCGTTTTACGTTCCGTCGAACCGCATCATCTTCGAAAAGATCATCGACCTCTATCAGTCGCGCCCGCCAGTCGACCTTGCGGTGCTCGCGGAGGAACTGAAAACCCAGCAGCTTTTGGATACGGTTGGCGGCTATGCCTACCTGACCCAGATAAGCGGCCGGATCCCGACTACGGCCCAAGCGCAGTACTTCATCGACAAGGTCCGCGAGCTTCACCTGCTGCGACAGATGATCCACGTGTCCACCGGGGTCGTCGACCGGTGCCTCAACTACCAAGGTGGGATCGAGGAATTCATCGACACGGTGGAACGTGATTTCTTCGAGATCACGCAGGGCCGCATCTCCGATGCCGCCAAGCCGATGAAGGAACCAACCAAGGAGGCCATCAACGTCATCAACAAGATGATGATGAAGAAGGGCGAGCTCACTGGAGTCTCGTCGGGCTTCAAGGACCTCGATGCGCTGACGTTCGGATTCCAGAGACAGGAAATGATCATTCTGGCGGCTCGTCCGTCGATGGGTAAGACCTCGTTCGCCCTCAACATCGCGGAAGCGGCGGCGCTTCCGAAGAAAGGGGAGGGCGTTCCCGTTCTGGTCTTTTCACTCGAAATGAGCTCGGCTCAGCTCGCCCTGCGCATGCTTTGCTCCCGCGCCCGGGTGAACATGAAGTTGCTCCGCGAAGGGCTCATCCCGAAGAACGGCGAGGAGTTCAAGAATCTCGTCAACGTCGCCGACGAGTTCTCCAAGTCGCCCATCTTCATCGATGACTCCAGCCATCTGACCATCATGGAGTTGAGGGCCAAGGCCCGCCGGCTTTGCGCGCGGATGAACGGCAGCCTCGGACTCATCGTGGTGGACTACCTCCAGCTCCTCAGTCCGACCGATCCGCAGGTCCCGCGCGAGCAGCAGGTGTCGGAAATCTCCCGCGGCCTGAAGGCCTTGGCCAAGGAACTTAACGTTCCTGTAATTGTATTAAGTCAGCTCAATCGCTCCTCCGAAAAGGAAAACCGCACCCCAAAACTCTCGGAT
>JAJXYI010000193.1 GCA_021780625.1 bacterium
CGCGCCGAGGCGGTGGATCACGCCGGCGGTGGCGAAGAACGTGAACGGCGAGGTGATCACCTCGTCCCCCGCGCCGACGCCGAGCGCCATCAACGCCGCCAACAGCGCGTCGGTACCGGAGGACACGGCGACGGCGCGTTTGACGCCGAGGTACGCCGCGCACTCCGCCTCGAGGCCCGAGACCTCCGGTCCGAGGATGAACTGCTGCGTCGCGAACACGCGCTCGACGGCGGCGTGGACGTCGTCGCTCACCTCGAGCCACTGTCGCTTCAGGTCAAAGAGCGGAACTAGGGGTTTGGGGTCGGTCATCGGTCTCTCTCCAGGGCCCGGACGCCTGGCCGCGGTCAGATCTCTCCGGCGCCCTCCAGGACCAGCGCCGCCGTCAGCCAATGACGGGCCTGAGCTGCGCCCGAACCCGGCCGCGCTGGCGCTCACGGCGGCCGTCAGGGTAGCAGAGAACACCACTCCGGCAAAGATCGCCCGTCTTCCATTCCCTCGTTGCAGTCGGCCGTCCGGAAATCGATGGGGCAGCGGCAAACGGCCTACGATGCGACGCCTTTACTGGCTGGGCGGGCTATCGTATAGTCCCGGGCTAGAGCTTCGGATGCCAATGCCAGCCACGCGGTGGCGACGTACCTCCTTCATCCTGATGGCCGCGCTTGCGGCCATCTGCGTGTCAGTCGCGACACGCGAGGCAGCCCACCGCCCGCTGTGGCTGGACGAAGTGTACGGTCTGGATCAGTCAATCCGCAACGTGAGTTTTGCCCAGCTCTTCATCAACGGCGCTCTGGGCCAGGGGAGCCCCTCGCCGCTCGACTACGTGTTAGTCAAGTGCCTCGATCGGGTCAGATCGGAGGTTCGGTATCTCGGCCTCGAGCCCCACGTGTATTTCCGCCTGATCGCCATGCTGTCGACTCTCATCGCCGGGGTGTGCGCGTTCCAAATGGCAATGCGGCCGGGCGGCCGCGAAGCCACCGGTCGAGCGCGTGCGTTGGTAACCGTGCTCGCTGTTTGCGCAATGCTCTCCCTGGTGCTCGACCCGATGATCTTCCACTTCGCCGGCGAGGTCCGCCCGTACGCTCTGTGGACGGCGTGCTGGTTCCTGGCAGCTGGGTCGTTTCTCTGGCAAGGGCGGAATGCTCGTGGATGGCAGTTCGTGCTGCTCGTCGCCCTCTCTCTAACTGCGACCGCATCGGTCTTTCAACTCGTTGCCCTGGGTGCGGCCTCGTCATCTGTGGAGCTGGCGAGGGGAAAGACACTTGCAACGGTAGTGCAACGAACACTGACGCTGTTTACCGCCCCTACCGGTCTTGCCCTCTACTATTGTTTCAAGGTTCAACCGTGGAACTATCCGGCTGGCTGGCGAACGTGGTCGAGGTTCCTCCCATTCTGGGGTTCGCATGCGTGGGTCGCCGTGCTATCGCTCACGGCGGTTGCTCTGTGCCTGATCGATCGACGTACCGTCACGCTGGCGACACCTCCGCTGGCGATGCTCATCCTCTACCTCATGGGTCCTTTTGTGTTCTGGGTGACAGAGGAAAAGGGGTTCTTCTTCACTGAGCGCCAATACCTCTATTACGGAACAGCGGTTCCCTTGGTGTGCGTGGTTTGCGCTGGCGTGCTCTCCTCGCAAGGGCTTACTTTCCGTCGTGCCAGGCTCTGGCTACTTGTTCTTCTGATTTGTTTCTGTGGGCTCGATGCGATTCGTGTCAGCACGCGTACCGCGGATGTGATCGCTACGGCGTGGCGAGGGTGGGAGACAACATCGGGAATCCCTGCCGACCCTCAACGGGTCCTCGCCACTCTCCTGAACCATGAGCTGCCGAGCGGCTTCTGCTTCACGGCAAAGCCGTCGGACGTTTCGGCGGCCAATGTCTCTCTCGTCGCCGCGTGGATGCCTGTCCACTATTGCAATCTCAAGGTGGGGCATGACGTCGTTCTCCTGATGCCTCGTGGCGACGGAGCCGAGGTGCTTGGCCTCGCTTCAACCTGTCGGTCAGGGACTCTGGTCCGCATTCTGGCGCCGAAGTAGAAAGGGCGAACTGCGGCAGGCTCGTAGCTCCGATCTTGGAAAGACCGGAGTCGGTGGGAGACTCACGGCGCCGGGCAAACGTAGGTTATGAACCGCCGCTCCGCGTCTGCGTGGTTGGGCACGCAACGATCCAGCCATGGCAGCTTGGTGGAATGCTCAACGACAATCATTGTCGCGGCGCGTGGCGCGCTGTTCTTGACCAGGCGCACGGGCAGGACGAGGCCCGTGTCATGGAGCCAGAACCACAGGCTGTCGTTACCGATCACGACCCGGGGAGTGGGGAGGGCGCGCCCGGTTGGCGACTCGAGATAGTCGCGGATCGCGCGCGCCATCAGCTGCGACTTCGGCGTGTACGCCTGCGGCCGGTACCTGATCGCATGATGGAGGCACAGGCCTAGCCCGGCGATCAGCAGCGTCGCGGTCGCAACGCTGGCGACACGGCGCCGGTCGGGATGCGGCCAGGCGGCAGCCAACCAGGCAAGAAACGAAGCTACAAAGAACGGCACCATCTCGGCGATGTGGATGTCTGCCCGATCGCGCACCAACAGCGTGTACCCGAGGACGGTCCCGATCGCGGCCAACGCCAGACGGCGGGGCACGCCACGCCCCCAGCCAGCGCTGTGGGCCGCTGTGACGAAGATGACCGCGTACCAGATGAGGCGCAAGCCCTTGGCGGCGGCCGACCCTCCGACCACGAACAGCTCTTTCCCCCACCGCAGCTCGAGATCGCTGCGCAGCATGTCCCACAGGCCGCTTCCCAGATGATACTGAGCTGCCACCTGAAACTGGGCGGCACAGACTCGCCAGCCGCCCACTGGCCGCACCTGCACGAGGTAAAAGAGTCCAACCGCCAGCAGCGATCCGACGCCGTACAGCGATACCCTGACCCACGAGCTCGGCCGTTTGGGCTGTCCGCGCCGAGTCAAGAGGTCAACGGTGTTGACCAGCGCGCTCACGAGGCCGTTGCCGTGCGCCAGGACCAGCGGCGCATTGAGCAGACCGCGGCCAAAACACAACGTTTGCTGCGATTTCAGCCGTTCCGTCATGATGATCGCCAGGATCAGCACAGTGTTCATGAGGATGAGGGCGGCCTCGGGCCGAAACACGTGCGAGGCCCAAAACACCCGTTCCGATGCGGCGAAAAGAAGAGCGCCCAGGAAAGGCGGCGCCCCCAGAGCCTTCGTGATCGGTAGCCATAGCAGGACGGCGATCCAGACGAACGCGAAGCTCACCGCGCGTGCCGTCGTGATCGACTCGCCGGACACGCGGCTCAAGAAACCAAAGACGGCCGCCCCCAGCCGCGCGTGAATGCCGTCGCCTGCCTTGAAACAGGGCCGATCGGGGAGATCGAAGTTCTTGAAGGTTCCGGTCGTTGCCAGTGCGAGCCCCGCCTGGGCGTAGAACCCCTCGTCGGCGAATGAGTCCGGAAACGTCGTCAACGAGTTCAACGAGACTGCTAGCAGAACGACCAAGATCGCGGCAGAGAGCATGTTCACGGTACCAACGCCGGCGGTGAACCAGGCGCGGCTTGAAACCTTTGGGGCCTCGCTCATACGGTTCATCGCCACCCCTCAACGGCGAGCGCGTCTGACCTCACCCTCGCGCAGGTCCCAACCATCGCCCACCGCCACTCTCATTCAGCATACCCCAGCGACCGCAGGCGCTGGAGCCGATCGGGAGGCGGTGGAGCACTCCGCCCACCCCAGCCGATCGTTCCACCGAGTCTGGCGAACAACGCGCGAACCATCTCGGCACGCCGTGGAGAAACGCCAGCCACGTTGTGGAGCTCCCCTGGGTCGCGCGTCAGGTCGTACAATTCGATTCGAGGGCCAGGTCGCCAACCTGGCAGCAGCATCTTTCCGCCACGACATCCGGTGTTGAGGATGAGTTTCCAACCACTGGAGATGAGGCAGTACTTCTCGTCGCCGTACAGCGTTCCCGTGGCAACAACCGAGCGTTGGCGGTGTGACCGACCCTGCTCTTCCTCTGGGAGGAACGGCCGCCCCGACCCATGAAGCAACCGGGGATCGAGCCCGACGAGGCGCAAAATCGTTGGAGCGAGGTAGACAAGGCGTACTACCTCGCCATGATGCGCCGGCGCAACGCCGGGTCCCGCGACGATCAGGGGAACGTGCAACAGCTCGTGGTACAGCGTGTGGCCGTGCTCGTAACCCCCGTGGTCCCACAGCTCTTCCCCGTGATCGGCAAACACCACGACCAAGGTGTTCCGGTCCAGGCCCGTTGTGCGCAGAGCACTGAGCAACCGACCGATGTGGCCATCGGCTGTCCTAATCTGTCCGTCATACAGGGAGACAAGGTTGTCCCGAGCGGCCGCCGGCATCGGCCCCCCCGCCGTCAGCCGACGGATCAGACTCGCGCTGGTGTCCCCAGGGTAAATGTAGCCAGGCCGGACGCCGTGCTCGAACTGGTTCGTATGCTTACCCAGGGAGTACGGCACGTGCACGTCCATGAGCTGCACGTAGGCGAAAAACCGCCGCGCGGTGGGCTTGCCAAGGTTGTCCACCACGCTATCGGTGATCAAAGAACCGTTGGTGTCGTGCAAACTGACCACGGTTTGGAATCCGTGCTCGAGACCCACGCCATCAATCATCCCGTTGCCACCGTTGAAGAAGAGCGTCCGGTACCCCGCCTCGTTCATCACCTCTGCAAGCGTGATGAACTGCGGGCCGAGGCTGTCGCTGGGCCCGATCGCACCGTAGACGGTGGGGACGAGCGACGTGAACACGGCCGCCACCGACGGCTTCGTCCAGGGGGCGTTGGAGAACGCCCTATCAAACAAGGCACAGCGCGCGGCGAGCGCATCGAGGTGGGGCGAGGTATCGCGCGAGTAGCCATAGCAGCCGAGGTGATCGGCGCGCAAGGTGTCCACGCAAATGAGGAGGACGTTGGGCCCAGCAGGATGCCGCAGGCGACGCACGGTGAGGATCGCCGCTCCGAACACGAGAAACGCGGCGGTCATGACAACAGCCGCGCGGGAGAGACACCGCATGAGCCCACGCATTGAGGACCGCGCGGCGAGCCAGCCGCCCAGACACACGCCCGCAAATAGCTCCAGAGCGAGCAGACCCGCGCCGTGGCATCGCGGCGCAGGGAGGAACAGAGCGTGAAGATCGCCGGCCGATGCCTGGGACAAGGAGGCGACAATCGCAGCGAAGACCAAGCGATACGCGGACTCCGGAATGGGGCGGCGCACCTCGACGAACCTCGAGAGGTACGCTTTCCAGAACATCCACCAAGCAATCAGTGCAACGCCGGCCAGGCAGGTGCCCTGCAGCCATGTGAGCAAAGGCTGGCGGAATGACGTCGCAGCAAGCAGGGGAAGGCCGTGTTGCAGGTAGCGGCTACCGACGACGTCAGAGAGCGCACGGATGAAGCCGGGCAGCGAGACAACGACTCCAGCAACTGCAGCTAACGGCAGAACCCTCAGTAGCTCATGGCCGAACTTCAGCCGTTTTACCAGTCCTCCTCGGCTGAGCTTAGCCCAGGGTCCGACTGGGGGAAAGGGTGCTAAAATATATGAATTGGGGTGAGTGGATCCTTTGTGGACAAAACCAGGACCGTGGGAGAAGGACGATCGCTTGGGCTGGGGAAGTCGGGGAAATCCCCCGCGCCAATCTGCGAGGGAGGGGACCTGGGTTCAGGTTGGCGCCGGGGAGCGATGCGAGCCTTTGAAGCCATCTTTTTGGGGTATTTGCTCTGCAGCGCGGCATCTGGCCGCACCTTCGCTCACCTCCACCTGACCGTTGACGCCGTTCCTCTGTTTACGGGGGAGCTTGCGCTGCTCGCCCTCACCGTGTTGGCGATCGCCATCCACGGTCCGCGCGGCCTCCTGCCACGCCCGCTGGACTTCCCGAGCGTCGCCTTGTTGCTCCTCCTCGCCTACGGCGGCATCCTTGCCGTCCGAGGCCTGGCGGCCGGCTATGGCCTTGCCGCGCTACGCGACTACGCCCTCGTCTACTACGGTTGGTTCTTTTTCCTCACCCGGGCCTACCTGCGGACAGACGGCACCGTTCAACGGATTCTGGGTGCCCTTCTGGTCGGCTCCGTGGCGGGCGCCACCGCACGAGCGACCGCCTTCCTGGTCTCGCCATCGCTGGGCTGGGGCCATGGCGCCGCAGGCTACGACGCCTTGTACGCCTGGACCGCCGTCGTCATCGTGCTCGCCAACTTCGGGGCCCACCAGCGTCCGGCTGCGAAGGTCGTCGCCGTCGCCGCGATCCTGATCTGTTCCTTCGTGATCTTCCTGTCAGGCTACCGCACGATGCTCCTGGTGATCGCCATGTCGCTGGCGTTCGTCACGTTACTCACCACTCGCGTACGCCGCGCATCGCTCCGTGCGTTCGTGCGCCGTGCTTGGATGTGGGCACTCGTGCTGGTCGCGACCATGGTTCTGGCTCGCGTCATTGTGCCGAACACTTCTCGTACCGTGGCCAATAACGGTTCGCTTAGCCTGAGCGATGCCTTGGCCATCATCTCCTACCGCTGGTCCAGCGACCTGTACGGCGCACGGCCTGGTAGCCTAGCT
>JAJXYI010000097.1 GCA_021780625.1 bacterium
GCTGAGTTATGGCGGCAAGAAGCGCGAGGCCGAGGTCAAGATTCCCTACAACCCGGCCACGGAGGAGGTTCGTCTTGTTGGCGCAACCGTCACGGCGGCAAACGGGCACAAGGAGACCATCGCTCCTGAGGAGATCAACGTGATGGATCAGGGATGGAACTCCTCGGCCAGCCGCTACACGGGAGGAAAGATTCTCGTTGCCAGCCTGCCCGGCGTCGAAATCGGGTCGGAAATCGACCTCACGTACCGCGTGCGTTTCCACGACATGCCCTACCTTTCGGGCGTGGAGTCGTTCCAGCTTGGTGACGCCTGTGATACGAAGACCTTCACGTTGACCGCTCCGGCGACTCTGCCCGTGATTCGTCACGACGAAGCGCTCGACAGCTCCGTGGTTGCAACGGCCACCCGGTCCGGCCCCCTTCAGATTCAGAAATGGGTCGCCTCCCATATGCCGGCCACCCCCACGGAATGGCGGACTCCGCCTGATTGGGCCTTCCGCCCGAGCGTAACCTATTTTGTGGGCGATCCGGGTCATTATGTTCAGTCCCTTGAGACCGATCTCGTCGCCCGCGCGGAAAAGGGCGCTCGGGCGGCGGTGCTGGCAAAATCCTTGGTGAAGGATGCGAAATCCGCCAGCGATGCCGTCATCGCGATCCGCAATTACGTCGCCACCTCCATCCGCCTCGCCGGTCCGCCGTTTGACGATCTGCCTCTTTCGGAGCTGTCCAATGCGGACACGACGCTTTCCGACGGATACGGCCACGGGGCCGATCGGGCGATTCTCCTCTATGCGATGCTCCGGGCCGCCGGGTTCTCCCCTCGATTCGTCCTGGCGTCCATGCTTCCTGCGATCCCGTCGTTCGAAAATGCCAACCGGAGCCTCGCGCTGCTCGGAAACTATCACGACGTGCTGGTGCAGGTGCCGCTCGCCGGGGGCGTCGTTTATCTCAATGACACCGACCAGTACGCCCATCTCGGCGCCACGTCCCACGACGGGAATCTGGCCGTACTCCTGACGGACGCCAAACCCATGGTCGTCCACGCGACCAAGGGTTCGAGCGGCAAGACCGAGGAGGATTTTCGGATCTCGGTGGGCAACAGTGGCAACACCCGGATCACCATCACCCGCCGGTTCTTCGGCGCCGATTACGGATTGCGGAAGAAGTTCTTCACTGAGCTGCCGCCCGAAGAGCGCAATCGCTACTACCAACAGGTCGTCGCGAGTGTCTCGCAGGGAGCCCGGCCGGTGGGAGAGCTGATGACGCGCTTTGACGGCTATCCCGGCGTGGAATCGTTCACGGTCGATGTGAATGCCTACGCGATCCGCGATGGAAACTATCTCTATTTCGATCTTCCGGCGGACCTTCGGCTGTTCCCAACCGCCACGGATCTTCGCGCGCAGCCGTTCTACCTGCCGAGGCCCTTGGTGCGCATCATTCGATCCGAGGTTACGTTCCCGTCCAAGGACTGGCACATCCTGATCGCGCCCAGGAGTCGCGATGTGGCGGCGGCGGACGGATCTGGCCGCGTGGTCGTGGACGCCAGGGAACAGCCCGGCGGCATCTCGATCGAGCACCGGCTGTCGATTAAGCCCAGCATTGTGCAGTCCACGGATTATCCTGCCTTGGTCCGACTCGAAAACACTCTGGAGGATGAGTCGGCCCGGGCGATTGTCGTGGACACCGGTGCTGACGCGCCTGCACCTCAGCCCACGTCCAAGACGCCGTGATCGGAAAATGACTCCCCGCCGTACCTCTCTCGAGGGAGGGCGGGGGGGCGTTTGGAGTCGCCAGGTGGTTCGAATTTCGAATCGGACCGCCTTATTGTTACCGAAATTCCCAGGGCGTCCGGATAAGTAGTTGGAGATAAACGGAATGAAAAATCCTATTTCCTTGAATTCGGGCGCCTTATCGGCTCTTGTATCCGCCGTACGTAGGATACTGCGTTAGGTGACAGCTTCTGGTGAAATCGTCAGATGGACTATCTGAGTCCGGTGATGATATCGAAACCCGATGGTCGGGAACGGACTGGCAACGGACCGGAGAGACTACGATATCAACACATGCATAGTTCCAAACTGTACGTCGGAAATCTGTCCTTTAAGACGACCAGCGAAGAGCTCCAGGCTCACTTCGAGCAGTGCGGCTCCGTGACCGACGTTTACATCGCCATGGATCGCGACTCCGGCCGCCCGCGCGGCTTTGGTTTCGTGACGATGGGCACGGGCGACGAGGCCAAGCTGGCCGCGGAGAAGCTGAACGGCGTCGATCTCGGCGGCCGTGCGCTGACCGTCAACGAGGCGCGTCCGAAGGAAGAGCGTCCGGCTGGCGGCGGCGGCGGCGGCTTCGGCGGTCCCCGTCGTAGCTTCGGCGGCGGTGGCGGCGAGCGTCGCGGCTTCGGCGGCGGCGGCGGTGGCGGCGGCTTCCGTGGCGACCGTCGCTAAGCGACGTCCCGCGCATTAGCGCACCATTTGAATTCAGGCGGACTTCGGTCCGCCTTTTTTCATGTCCGTTTGGCTCCGCGCGGCCGGCGCCTCACAACACGGCGTCTCCCGGCGGTCTCAGGCGCGACGTCGGACTAGCGGGTCCGGCGGGTCGATCGGCAGCGAGATGCCGTTTTCGAGCATCACGATCCGACGTTCCTTGTAGAGAGCGCCGATCGCCTGCTTGAAGGCCTTCTTGCTGCACGAAAACGCGGCGCGGATATCCTCTGGCGTGCTCGAGTCGTCATACGGCAGCCGTCCGCCCTTGGCTTTCAATTCGTCCACAATGCGCTCCGCGAGGGGACGCACACGCGAATAACCCGCGGGATCGAGCGCCAGGTCAATCTTACCGTCTTCGCGGACCTGTTTGACGTAGCCTTCCGTCTTCTGTCCGTGGAAAAGGCGGATGCGCAACTCGGTGTGATACAGGAGGCCTCGGTGGGCGTTTTCCACGATCGCCTCGTATCCGAGGTCGGTTTCGCCGATGATCAGCAGATTCACCTTCTCGCCCTTGCGGTACGTCGGCTCCTCGCGACTTAGAAACCGATTGAGGCGCATCGATGCGATGATGCGCCGCGAGCGCTCATCCACGAGGATGTGCACAACCACCCAGTCTCCGCGACGAACACGACCGGCCTGTTCGCGAATCGGAAGGAAGAGATCCTTGTTCAATCCCCAGTCCAGAAATGCGCCCATCTGGGGGTCGACACTCACGACTTGGAGCGTCGCAAATTCGCCGACAGATGCAAATGGCATGCGAGTCATCGCAATCGGGCGATCCTCGGAATCGCAGGTGACGAAGACCTCGACCATCGAGCCGACCGTGGTGCCGGACTTCACGTATTGGTTGGGCAGCAGGATGTCCCCGAGGTTTTCGCCATCGAGGTAGAGCCCCTGTCGGGCAATGCGCAAGACGCACAGGGTGTTCTTCTGTCCGAGATTTGCCATTGGTTGTCATCCTGCGCTGCCGGGATACCCGAGCGCACGCAAAAACGTCTGCATGACTTCAGACCTTTACGAATCGCGCTGCCTAGGTACGATCGCTGATCCGTTTTCAATCGGAGATCCGACGCGCGCAGCGCATCCGTCCCGTCATGCGGGAGGAAGGATCCGGTTTGAGGAGTCAACATGAGCAACGCACGATCAACGCCGCCTGAAGCTACCTCCAATGCGCCCGCACCCGGGGCGCCTGTTTCGGCTGACACCGGCGGTGGCCGGCGCCGCCGAATCCTGGTGGGCGTGGGTGTGCTCGTGGCGCTCGGAGTGGGTGTGTTGGCGTACTGGTTTTTCTTCATGCGCGGCATCGTGTACACGGACGACGCGCGCATCGGTGGGCACATGGTGGACGTGGCGCCGGAGGTGAACGGTACGCTGGTGTCGGTCGCCGTTCACGAGGGACAGTACGTGCACAAAGGGGAGGTGGTCTTCCGCCTCGATCCTGCGATCCCCCAGGCGGCGCTCAACCAGGCTGAGGCGGCGCTGAAATCGGCCCGGGCCGACGTCGCCGCGAACCAGGCGTATTACGAGCGCGCGGTGAACGGCAACCGGCCTGAGCAGATCAAGGCCGCCGAAGCGACCTACAAGGGGCTTCTCACGCAGGAGGAGCTGGCGCGGATCGATTTCGCCAGGGCGCGGCAGATGTTCAAGGGCGACTCGATTTCCCAGGATACCCTGGATCGGGCGAGGACTGCGTATGAGTCAGCCCGTCAGGCGCGCGACAATGCGGAGCAGAACCTGATCCTGCTCCAGCGCGGATCGCGTGCCGAGGATATCGCCGCGGCGAAGGCCGCCCTCGAGTTGTCGCAAAGCAAGGTGAAGGAGGCCGAAGCCGCCTTGGAGGGAGCCACGGCGGCCCTTGCGCGTTACACGGTGAAGGCTCCGTTCAGCGGGTGGGTCGTGCGCCGCTGGCTCCAGGTGGGGGCCATGCCGCTTCCCGCTCAGCCTGTCGTGAGCCTGTTCGATCCGGCGTCACTGCGCGTCGACGCCAACGTCGAGGAACAGGACCTAGCCGGAGTCCAGGTGGGCGATGAGGCCGACATTTCAATCGACGCGTATCCATCGCTGCACCTCACGGGCCGCGTGACGCGCATCATGCGCGCCGTGAATTCCGAGTTCAGCCTGATTCCCTCGGAGGGCGTCGCGGGCACCTTCATCAAGGTGACACAACGCGTGCCGATCGAATTGTCGGTCGTGGTTCCGCCGGATCTGCCGATCGGCCCAGGCCTTTCCGTCGAGGTCCATATCCACTCCGACACCGCGACCGCGGGGCGGAAGCAGGACTCAGGCGCATGAGCGGCGTCGAGGATCCGCGGGCCAACCGCTGGGCGGTGCTGATCATCGTCGTCCTGGGCACCTTCATGGCCATTCTCGACGCGAGCGTCGTGAATGTGGCACTGCCGCACATGATGAGCTCGTTTGGCGTGGACCGGGAGCAGATCGAGTGGGTGGCGACCGGCTACATGCTAACCTCCGCCGTCGTGATGCCCTTCATGGGGTGGATTGCGACCCGCGTGGACTACAAGTTTCTCTACCTGAGCTGCCTCGCGCTCTTCACGGTGGGGAGCGTGGCGTGCGCCTTTTCGTGGAGCTACGGTTCACTGATCGCGTTCCGGGTGATCCAGGCGCTGGGAGGTGGAGGTATCCAGCCGACCGGCATGGCAATCGTCGCCGAGCTCTTCGAACCGCACGAGCGGGGCAGGGCGCTTGGCATCTACGGCACCGGCATCCAGGCGGGACCGGCGCTCGGGCCGACGCTGGGGGGATATCTCACGGACACCTTCAACTGGCGGACCATTTTCTCGGTCAACCTGCCATTCGGCATCATAGTACTGGTCCTTGGCATGATCATCATGCGTCCGTTCAAATCGTCGGGAGCCCGCCGTACGTTCGACTTCGCGGGATTCGGATTTCTCGCAATTGGGTTGGTGGCCGGCCTGACTGCGCTTTCGAACGGACAGATCAAGGGATGGGACTCCAGCTACATCCACCTCTGCGAGGCATTGACGCTCATCGGGTTCGTGATGTTCGTAGCCGTGGAGCTCGCGGTGGAGCATCCCCTGATCGATTTGCGGCTGTTCCTGGTGCGCAACTTCAGCCTGAGCGTGATCCTGACGATTGTCCGCGCCATCGGCCTCTTCGGGAGCGTTTTCCTGTTTCCGCTCTTCCTTGAGAACCTGATGGGTTACACGCCCGTGGACACGGGGCTATGGATGATTCCAGGCGCGATCGCGGTTGCGCTTTCGATGCCGGTGGCGGGTTGGCTCGCTGATCGCTACAAGCCGTCGTACCTCATCGCGATCGGGTGCGCGATGCTCTCGATGTACCTGTTTTTCTTCGCGCAACTCGATCCGCTTTCGGGCTCCATGGCGCTTGTTTGGCCACAGGTGCTGCGCGGCGTGGGCCTGTCGCTGCTGGTAGCGCCCCTGATCGCGGCGGCGCTGAATTCGGTTGGGCGCAAGGACGTCGCGATGGCCAGCAGTTTTCTCAGCGTCTCCCAGAATGTCGGTGGGGCGATCGGTATTGCGATGATCAATACCTTCGTCACTGACGCGATCCAGCGCCACGCGGTGCGGATCGGAGAAAGGATCCCAGTCGAGTCGGCGCGGTTCTTCTCCAGGCTCGGGCTCAGGGCTGAGTCGGTCATCTTTCGTCATGAGCCCGGAATCGTGGCCAACCCGCAGGTGAAGGTCATGTTCGTCGCGGGAAGGGCCATCGAGCGTCGTGCGCAGGTGATGGCGTACGACAACGGATTCATGCTCGCCGCACTCATTGTCCTGGTCGTTGGTGTGCCATTGGGACTCCTGTTCAAGCCGGCGCGGCATCATGGGAACGGAAACAAGGAGGCCGTGGCCGGGGAGTAGTCGGCTCCGAGTAGGGCGCGTCACGCAGGGATCCTTTGAGAGGCGGGGTTGATTGGGGGGCAGGTAAACTTCAACCAAGGCTCTTCAATGGAACGTCGCGAATTCATCCGCACCCTGTGTTCGGGCGGTCTCTGCTCCTGTGTCTTATGTGTTTCGACCCTCCATGCCTCGGGGGACGAACCGGCGGCGAAGGCGGGGGCGGAAGACTGGCGGCTGCCGTTCGCACAGGAGC
>JAJXYI010000458.1 GCA_021780625.1 bacterium
CCCCGCAGGACCCCCGACAGCATCGGGAAAACGAGCGCCGCGAGAACGATTGTCCGCAGGAAAAGATAATGCGAATGCCGGGTCGGACGGGACATGGCGCAGGGGTTGGGGATGATTCATGTTATCACGCCTTCGGCCTCGCTTCCATGGAGGCAATTATGATTAACCTGGACGATCTTCTGTTTTTTAGGCCTAAACACCGCCCTCCACCGCCCATGCCAGTTCGCCGACCCGTGACTCTGCCCCGCGCCGTGCGCCCCGAGGGGTTTGCGGGGCAGCATCTCGTGGTGCTGCCGGCCCCAATACGGGCTGCGTCGCAGGCGCACGCTCTGCTGCGGAACCTGCTCGTCACCGACGCCGGCTACTTCCCCACGGCATCGGGCCACCGGGTCGAACGCGCGCACGGCACGGCGACGCATCTGGTGATCTTCTGCCTCCGGGGCGCAGGCTGGGCGCGCAGCGGCGAACGCTCGGCGGCAATCACCCCAGGCGACGCGCTCTGGCTGCCCGCGGATACTCCACACGCCTACGGCGCGGACGGGGACGACCCATGGACGATCGTCTGGGTTCATTTCCAGGGGACCGAGGTGCCACGCTGGCGCGAGGAACTCGCGTGGGCCAACCGCATGCCTTTCGGCCAGCGGCATTTCAGCTCCGATTTCCTGGCCTCGCTCGGGCTCGACCGGATCTATTCCCGCCTGGAGAGGGGATACGGCACTCCCGATCTGCTCTCGGCCGGCGTCCAGCTCCGCTTGGTGCTCAGCGCCCTGCTCGACGCCGGCCTGTCGGCGGGCGCCGCCCACTCGGCGGCCGAACGCACCGCGGCGGTCCGCGACTCCCTCGCAAGGGATCCGTTGCGCACGGTGCGCCTCGAGGAACTGGCCACCCGCGCAGGCCTCTCGGTGCCGCACTTTTGCGCCCTGTTCCGTCGGCTGAGCGGCTATGCGCCCATCGACTTCCTGCTCCGGCAGCGCATCCGCCTCGCCTGCCGCCTTCTCGACTCCAGCGATGCACCGGTGGCCGAGGTCGCAATGCGGTCGGGCTTCGACGACCCCTACTACTTCAGCCGCTGCTTCCGACGCATCATGGGCGCCTCCCCCCGCGCCTACCGCAAGGCGATCAAGGGCTGAGTCCACAGTTCGAAGGCTGAATGGAACCGAACGCTGAGGCAAAAAGCCAAAACCTGGATTTCACAGGGATGAAGGGGATGAAAGGGATACCTTTTGGCAGGCTCCTCCGTCCTCTGCCTTCTGACACCTGACCTCTGTCAACTTCAGTTCATGGTCCTTTCTCCGCCAGCTTCGCCTCGAGCTCCGCGATCCGCTCCTGCAAGGGGCGCATCGCCTCCTCGACCTCCTCGGCCGTGTAGCGGGGCGTGATGTATTTTGGGCAGTTCCAATCGTAGCCGAGCACCTCCACCACAAACACACGCCCCGGCTTCGGCTCGCCAGGCAGCAGGTCGAACGCGGGCGCCTCCACCATCGGCACGACCCGGCAGGTGCCCAGGACCTTCAGCCGTTCGCGCGCCGGATAGTCCATCAGAAACAGCGAAACCCGCCCCGCCGAAGCCACATTGCCCGCGCTGATGAGCTGCCGGTTGCCCGCATAGTCCGGAAACACCAGCGTCGACGGCCCCGTCAGCCGCAGAAACCCCTTCGGACCGCCCCGATGCTGGACATACGGCCAGCCCGTCTCGCCCACGCTCGCGACATAGAAGCTGTCGCGCGCCGCAATGAACGCCGCCTCCTCCGCTCCCATCGGCTGCGGAGCGCCGTCCTCGGGCGGGATCACTCGCGCACGTCCATACGCCTCCTGTTGGGCACGGGCGACGGAAAGGGTTTGAAGGGTTCGAAGATAGACGTGACGCATGGCGAGAGAGGCGTGAAAGGGGTTTGAAAGTGACTCGACGGACGGCCCCGGCTCGTGCCGGGGCACACGTCCGCCTGCAGGTTCAGAAGATGGCGACCTTCCAGCCTTCGGCGTAATAACGACGCAGACTCGCCAGGCCCGGCGTGCCCTCGGCAGGGTTGTCCGCCAGCAGCGGCACGCCCGCGGCCTCAAGCCCAGCGACGGCGTCGTTTCGGATCGCACAGCCGCGCGACGCCCCCTTCACAAGTTCCCGCACCGCGTTGTAACGCGCGTTGCCACGATGCCCGAGCTTGCCGAACTCCGCCGGCCAGCGCGTGCCCGTACCTACAAAGACGATTTCGACCTCGTCGCCCTCGCGCTTGCACTCCTCGGCCATCGCAAGCGCGTTCATCGCGCGAGTCGTGGCTTCCTCGGTGCCGGCCTTCGGGTCAGTGAGAATGATGATTGCGATCTTCATGATGTTTTTCGCCGCGCCTCCGGGGAATTCCGTGCCGCGACAGGAGACTGTTAGACAGATCCGTCTAATCGCCGTCAAGCCTTATTTAGACTAGTCTGTCTACCCTTGCCTCCCGCTCATCTCTCCTCCTACGCTGCGGCCATGTCCTCCACCACTGCGGGCGCACGCCCCAGCACTCCGAAGCGCGACCTGCTGCTCGACACAGCTTTTCGGCTGTTTTACCGCGACGGGTTCCACGCGGTCGGCATCGACACGATCCTCGCCGAGGCGGGCCTCGCGAAGATGACCCTATACCATCACTTTTCCTCGAAGGATGAACTGATCGTCGCCGCACTGGAACGCCGCAGCGCGCAGGTCCGCGCCCGCCAGGCGTCGATGATGGAGAAGGCGGGCTCCGGCGCGCGCGAACGGCTTGCCGCCCTGCTCGATTCCTATGCCGACTGGTTTCGCGCGGAAGATTTCAACGGCTGCGCCTTCATCCGCGCCGTCGCAGAATACCCGGACAAGGCGTCGCCGGTCCACCAGGCCGTGGTGCGTCACAAGCAGGCGCTCATCGACACACTGACCGCCCTCCTCTCTGAACTGGGAGCCCGCGACGCGACCGGACTGGCCCGCAGAATCTACCTGATCCTCGAAGGCGCCATCGTGTGCGCACACACTTTCGGCGATCCGAAGGCAGCAGGCGACGCAAGAGCCGCAGCGCTGACGCTTGTCGACGCCGCCCTCACCAATTCCGGTCCACGCAAACGCGCTAAACCTCGACGGGGGTGACACCCCGGCCCTCGACTCGTCCGGCGATGAGCCCAAGCCCCCGACGGCCCCTACCCCATCAGGCATCAGCTAAAAAGCTGGATTGTTCCGCGATCACTGAACCTTAAACGACGAAGATAACCAAGAAGGCCAAGCCAAGCGATTACACGAACTCACCGAGCCAAAATCAACCCACCCAAACGGTGAATCAATCAACGCTCTCACCCCTGTGGAAAACGGTTTGTTCTTCGTTCCCTTCGTTGCCGTGTTCCATTCAATCGCCGAATTTAGGCTGAAGAATCTTGCTCGCGGTCAGAGTGTGGAGTCGGGCTCGTTCTAAGTCCTGTAAACGCACGAAGGCCTCCCGGGATGGGAGGCCTTCGGCGAAAATGGAGCGGGCGACGCGACTCGAACGCGCGACGTCCACCTTGGCAAGGTGGTGCTCTACCAACTGAGCTACGCCCGCAAAAGGGAGGGAAATGAGTAGGGGGCGCAGCCAACGCGTCAATAGCTATTTTGAACTTTTTCGCCGCCATGCTGAATTGCATCGCAGCGCTCAAGGCTTCCGGCCCCACCGACAAGCTTCGACATCGGAAGGAACCCAGCCACGTATCGCGACGGCACACCGCGCGGATTGACTCACCGGGACGGACTTCTTGACTAGGCCCCATGATCACGATCATCGGCGGAGACGGAAAACCCTATGGCCCAGTGCCAGTTGACCAGGTGAAACGCTGGATGCTGGAAGGCCGCGCCACGCTCGACACCCTCGCCCGCCGCGACGGGGACACCGATTGGCGCAAACTCGGCGAACTCCCCGAATTTTCAACGACTCCCACGCCTCCGCCGCTTCAACCGCCCCTCACCGAGGCCGCTGCGCCGAGCGAGCCTGGAGCTGCAACACCGGATGCAGCCACTCCGACCCAGGATGTCGCACCCGAAGGTCAGCCCGCCGTGACCACCCTCCGGATCAAGTCGGGCCCCAAGCTCGCGGGTCGCGGCATCCGGCTGCTCGCCGCCATCATCGACGGCATCCTGTCCATGCTCTTCGCCCTTCCCGGCCTCGTGATGCTCAGCGCCCGCCTCGTCGCAAACGGAGGCCACATGCCCGCCTTCGGCACCCCGGCCTTCGACTCCACGCTTAGTTCGATGGGCGTCATCCTGGTGGGTTGGATCATCCTCATGATCATCCAGGGCTGGCTTCTCGCAACCCGCGGTCAGACCGTCGGCAAGAAGCTCATGGGCATCCGCATCGTCCGCTTCTCCGACGACGCCAACCCAGGGTTCGTCCACGCCGTGCTCCTGCGCGCCGTGGTGGTCACGATCCTCGACAACATCCCCTGGCTCGGCCTGCTCTTCTGGCTCGTGGACTGTTGCTTCATCTTCCGCGAAGACCGCCGCTGCATCCATGACCTCATCGCCGACACGCGCGTGATCGACGAGTGACCCCGCGAACACAGACCCGAATCGCCTAGGCGACGCGGTCGGTCATCGGACGGCCTGCCTCGAAGGCCGCGAGGTTGGCCAGGAAATGCTCGACCAGCGCGTCATCCTGATCGTGCCGCCCGCCCGCCGTGTGCGGCGTGATGAAACAGTTGGGCGCCTCCCAGAGCGGATCCGAGGGCGGCAGCGGCTCAGGAGTCGTGACGTCGAGATAGGCCGATCCGAGACGTCCGGACTCGAGGGCCTCGCACAGTGCCCGCTGGTCAACGGTCGCCCCGCGGCCGATGTTGTAGAAACGTGCGCCCGGCTTCAGGCAGGCCAGTCGGCGCGCATTCACGAACCCGCGGGTCGCCTCGTTCTCCGGGAGCAGGTTGACCACGTGGTCCGCCAGCGGAAGCACCGCGGTCAGCTCCTCCACTCGCACCACGCGCACCCCCGCCTCGCTGCGAGCCTGGCGCCTCAGCGCGTAGAGCCGGCACTGATACGGAGCGAGGAGCTCCGCCAGTCGCCGGCCGATCGCGCCAAAGCCGAGCAACAATACGGTCGTCCCCGTGAGCCGGCGCGATTCGTAACGGCGCTCGTCGTAGTGCCACGGACGTTCCGTCAACTGGTCGCGGTAAGAGGCGAGGAGCCGTCGATTCAGCGCCAGCATCATGGCCATCGCGTGCTGGGCGCAGGAGTCCGCGAAAACCGAGGAGGCATTCGTGAACACCGTGCCACGCCGCCGGAGGGCGCCCAGGAACTCGTCGGAGTCGTAGCGGGTGTACCCCGCCGTCGACACCTCGATCCAACGAAGCCGCCCCGCCGCCAGGCAGTCCTCCGGCGCTGGCTGCCCAAACGCCACGTCCGCGTCCAGCAACTCCTCGTCCCGCTCGGAGGGCCGATGGACATTCGTCGTCACATGGCGCGACACCACCAGCGAATGGGCACCCAGCCCCCGGCGAAGCGCTGCGAGCGCAGCCTCCGAGAGCGTCATGTTGAGCCAGACTTTCATGGGGATTCCTCCGCGTTCACTCGGACTCGCCGAACGAGCAAAGCGTGTTCACCCGCAGCCCCGCCTCGCGCAGGCGCCTCGAACCTCCCAGCTCGGGCAGATCGATGATCGCCCCCACGCCCGTCACCTCACCCTTCAGCGAGCGGAACAGCTTGGCGGCCGCCAGCAGCGTGCCACCCGTAGCAATCAGATCGTCGATGATGAACACCCGGTCGCCCGGCCTGCACGCGTCCGCGTGGATCTCCACCGTCGCCGTGCCGTATTCGAGCGCGTAGTCCTGGGACAACGTCCTGAACGGCAGCTTTCCCTTCTTTCGAACCAGCACGAAGGGCTTGTGCATCTGGTACGCCAGCGCACCGCCCACGATGAAGCCGCGCGCGTCCACCGCCGCCACCAGGTCCACCTGATGCTCGGAGCAGTCCAGCGAAAACGCTTCGATCATGACCCGGAATGCGTCCGGATCCTGGAAGAGGGTCGTCACATCCCGGAAGTTCACGCCTTCCTTGGGCCACCCCCGGACCGTGCGGATCCGGGGCTTGAGAAGATGATCCAGCGAATGAGCCATAGACGGCGTCAACATGGCCAGATTCACCGGAAAAGCGAAAGGCCGAATTCCCGCCTCCCGGCCAGTGTGCCGTTTTCGATTTGTGAGCCGCCACCGCTCGCTCCCTCATCCCGCCATGCTGCCCTCGCTGCTGACCGCCCTGTTTTTCGCGCTCTCGTCGCTGTTCGCGAACAAGAGCCTCAAGGCGGTCGGGATGACCCGCGCAAACATCGGCCGCCTCATCGTCGCAGCCGTCGTCCTCGGGGCCCTCGCCCACACGGTCGGGGGCGGACTGCACGGAGCGGGCCGGAACTGGCTGCTGCTCAGCGGCGTGGTCGGCATGGGCATCGGCGACATGGCGTTCTTCGGCGCCCTGCCCTTCCTGGGGTCCCGCCTCACGGTCCTGATGACGCAATGCCTCGCGGCCCCCATCGGAGCAGTCGTCGAGTGGCTCTGGCTCGGCACCCGGGTGAGTCCGCTGCACCTCGTCGCGGGCGGCATCATCCTCGCAGGC
>JAJXYI010000480.1 GCA_021780625.1 bacterium
CAAGAAGTACAACGTCGTTTTCGAAGTCCGCTCCTCCTTTAACCACAACCCAGGAACCATCGTGAAAGAAGAAGTCGCCTCCATGGAACAGGTCGTCGTCCGCGGCGTCGCCGTGGACAAGAACCAGGCTAAGGTCGCCGTCAGCAACGTGACCGACAAGCCGGGCACGGCGGCGAAGGTGTTCAAGGCGCTCTCGGAGGCGAACATCGTCGTCGACATGATCGTGCAGAACGTCGGCCGCAATGGCGTGGCGAACCTCACGTTCACGGTTCCGCAGAACGAGGTCCGCAAGGCTGCCCAGGTGCTCGACCCGGTGCTCAAGGAGCTCGGCGGCTCGTTCAGCACCCAGGAGCAGGTCGCGAAGCTATCCGTCGTGGGCGTCGGCATGAAGACCCACAGTGGCGTGGCAGCCACGCTCTTCCGGGCGCTGGCCGACACGGGCGTGAACATCGACCTGATCAGCACCTCGGAGATCCGCATCACCGTCGCCATCGACCAATCCCGTGCCGACGACGCCGCCCGCGCCGTGCACACGGCGTTCGGGCTGGATCAATGAGGAAGTCGGATGTCGGAAGTCGGAGATCGGATCTCTGACTTGCGCCGTCCGCATGACGCATCGTGCCATGTCAGGGGCGATCAGGCATTTCTCCGACCTTGAGGTTTATCGAGACTCCTTTCGCCTCGGCATGCGCATATTTGAACCGAGCCGCTCCTTCCCCAAAGAGGAGCAGTTTGCGCTCACGGATCAGCTTCGCCGATCTGCTCGTTCGGTGGGTGCCAACATAGCCGAAGCCTGGGGAAAACGGCGCTACGAGGCGCATTTTGTCAGCAAACTTTCGGATGCCGACACCGAACTGCACGAGACCGAACACTGGTTGGCGTTCGCCTCAAAACACGGCTACACCGACAAGGTGGCGTTTGACGGATTTCGCGATGAGATCGCGTCGATAGGCCGCCGCCTGGGGGCTATGATGTCCAATCCGAAGCCCTTCGTCCTCCGACTCCGTGCCGTTAATAGTCGGGATGGAGAACTCTGACTTCTGACCTCCGATCTCCGATCTCCGACTTCCGACCACTCATGAGATTCATCAGCACTCGCGGACAAACTCCTGCTCTCGGCTTTTCCGATGCCGTGGCGACCGGACTGGCGCCCGACGGCGGGTTGTTCCTGCCCGAGAGCCTGCCCGATCTGTCGGGGGCGCTCGCGCACTTTGCGGGGCTGAACTACGCCGCGCTCTGCGCGGAATTCTTCAGTTTCTTCGCCACGGACATTCCCCCCGCCGAGCTTGGCGCCATGGCGGAGCGCGCGTATCGAAGCTTTGACCACAAGGACGTCGCGCCGCTCGTGCGCCTCGACGAGCGCACCTTCGTGCTCGAGCTGTTCCACGGTCCCACGCTCGCGTTCAAGGATTTCGCGCTCCAGTTTCTCGGCAACCTCTACGAGCGCCAGTGCCGTCTCCGGGGCGAGTCGATCAACGTGCTCGGCGCCACGTCGGGTGACACCGGCTCGGCCGCCATCCACGGCCTGCTGGGCAAGCCCGGCACCGCGATCTTCATCCTGTATCCGGAGGGCCGCACCTCGCCGCTCCAGGAGCGGCAGATGGCGTGCACCGGCGCGCCCAACGTGTTCGCGCTCTCGGTGAACGGCACCTTCGACGACGCCCAGGCGGCGCTCAAGGAGGTCTTCGGCGACCAGGACTTCCGCTCCCGGCACCGGCTATCGGCAGTCAATTCGATCAACCTGGCCCGCGTGCTGGCCCAGTGCGTCTATTACCTCTGGGCCTGGCTCCGGCTCCCCGCCGACCTGCGCGACCGCGTGGAGTTCGTCGTGCCCACGGGCAACTTCGGCAATGTGCTCGCCGGTTGGATGCTCCGCCGCATGGGCGTGCCCATCCCCGGCTTCCGCGTCGCGACCAACCAGAACGACATCCTCCACCGCCTGTTCGAGACAGGCGAATACCGGATCGGCGAGGTGCACCCGAGCCTCGCCCCGTCGATGGACATCCAGGTCGCGTCGAACTTCGAGCGGTTCCTCTACTACAGCCTCGGCTCCGACCCCGCGCGGGTGCGCGAGGTGATGCGGACCTTCAGGGAGACGGGTTCGTACCGCTTCGAGCAGTTTGACCGCGACTGCTTCAGCGCCTCGCGCTGCACGGACGGCGAGATCCCTGGAATCATCGCCGACTTGTACCGGAAATTCGGTTACGTTGCCGATCCGCACACCGCCTGCGGCTTCAAGGACCTGCGCCCCGACCGGGTCAGCGTGGTGCTTGCAACGGCGCATCCCGCCAAGTTCCCCGACACCATCGTCTCGGCGATCGGCGTCGAGCCACGTCACCCGACGCTGGAGGCTCTGAAGTCGAAGCCCCTAGTGAAGCACCGCATCGCGGCCGAGCCCGCCGTGATCAAGCAGTTCATCGAGTCGAACGCGGTCTGAATCAGAAGTCAGAAGTCGGAAGTCGGAAGTCAGACGTCAGAATTTTTGGAGTGCGGAACCTCGGTTCCGCTTTGGGACGCGAGTCTCGACTCGCGCCAGTGCGGCAGTCAGAAGACAGAGGTCGGTGGGGCAATTTTGGCTCGGTGATTTCGTCTGATCGCTTGGTTCGGCCTTCTTGGTCAACTTCGTTTCCTTCTGTTCACTGCGTTTCTTGATTCAGACTTTGGATGACAGCTGGTGGTGGATGGCTTCGAGGAGGGTGCGGGATTCGACGGGCTTGAGCAGGACGGTGTCGATGCCGAGGCCGGCGAGCTCCTCCTTGCGTTCGGCGGGATCGAGGCCGCTGAAGGCGATGACCCGAAGGCGGGGCTCCAGGGCGCGCAGCATACGGATGAGTGCAAGGCCTCCCATCGCTGGCATCATGATGTCGCTGATGACGAGTCCGATATCGCCCCGGTGCCGGATGAACAGCGGGATGGCGTCCTCGCCGTTGGCCGCGTCGATCACGCGGTATCCAGTTCTCTCGAGCAGTGTGCGGGTGGCGACGCGGATCGGGCCCTCGTCGTCGACCACGAGGATGAGTTCGTTATTGCCCCGCGGCGTGGTGGCGCGAACGGGCTCGGCCGCTGCGGTGTCTGAGCCGGTGAGGGCGGGAAGGTAGATGCGGAACGTGGTGCCGCGACCGACTTCACTCTCGAGTATGACGAAGCCGCCGTGGTTGGAGACGATGCCGTGCACGGTCGAGAGCCCCAGGCCGGTGCCTTTGCCGACCTCCTTGGTCGTGAAGAACGGATCGAAGATGCGGGGAAGGTGCTCCTTTGGGATTCCGACGCCGGTATCGCCGACAGAGAGCACAACGTAGGGTCCGGGCCGGGCCTTGGTATGGAGGGCGCAGTCGGACTCCGAGAGCCTCACGTTTTCGGCACGAAGCTGGAGCGATCCCCCGTTTGGCATCGCGTCGCGAGCGTTCACGCTGAGGTTCATCAGCACCTGGTGGATCTGGATCGAGTCGGCCATGATCGTCCAGGCTTCGGCTGGCGCGCACCAGTTGATCTGGATGTTGCGGGGGAAGGTTTCCTTGGTGATCTGGACGATCTCGCGCAGGATCGGCTCGGGTTTGATGGCAGCGCGGGAGCCACCCAGGCCGCGGCTGAAGGCGAGGAGCTGGCGTATTATCCCCGCTCCGCGATTGGCGCTGATCTCGACGAGTTCGAGAAGGTGCCGCTGCTGGGGATCGGTGAGCTGTTCCTTGAGGATGCCCGGCGCCATCAGCACGGGGGCGAGGATGTTGTTCAGGTCATGGGCGAGCCCGCTGGCGAGGGTGCCGATGGCCTCCATGCGCTGGGCGCGGAGGAGCTGTTCCTCGAGCCGCTTCTGTTCCGTGATGTCCTCGGCCACGCCGACGATCTGACCGTTTCCGCCCTGTGGAGCCCGGGCCGGAAAGGCGCGGTCGCGTATCCAGCGCTCGGTGCCGTCGGGGAGCACGATCCGGTAGGTCTCGTGATAATCGCGTCCCGATGCTGTCGCCTCCATGGCGCGGAGCACACGGTCGCGGTCCTCCTGATGGATTGAGTCGCGCCAGGGCAGGAGGCCGGGAGCCAGCTCGGACCGGGGGCGTCCCCAGGTGCGTTCGTAGGCGGGGCTCAGATACAGCAGGGTGCCGGTGGCGGCGTCGGTCATCCAGAACACCTCGTGGATGTTGTCCACCACCTGGAGAAAGCGCTCCTCGCTCGCGCGCAGGGCGCGCGCCGACTCGAGTTCCTGCCTGCGGAAGCGGGCCTGGTCGAGCGCCTGGCGTACGACGGAACCGAGGCGGGCCAGCCGGTCCTTGATCAGGTAGTCGCTCGCGCCCTGTTTGATCGCGTTGACGGCGATCTCCTCGCCGATGGTACCGGAGACGAGGATGAAGGGAATATCCGGGGCGCGCTCCTTCAGGAGCCCCAGCGCCTTCAAGCCGTCGAATTGCGGCATCTCGAAATCGGATAGGATGACATCCGGAGTCCGGCCCAGCGCGCGGAGGTAGTCGGCTTCGTTGTCCACCCGCTCGGCTTCGAACGCGAAGCCCTCCTTGCGGAGCTCGCGGAGGAGGAGGTCCGCATCGTCGGGGTTGTCTTCGAGCAGGAGGACTTTGATCGGCTCGGGCATCGCGTTTCAGGAGGCGGGCGGTTGGTTGAGCAGGAGCCAGTACAGGCCCAGGTTCTGGACGGCGTCGACGAAGCGTTCAAAGTCCACGGGCTTCACGATGTAGCTGTTCACGCCGAGATTGTAGCTCTCGACGATGTCGCGCTGCTCCTTGGATGAGGTGAGGACGACGACGGGGATGGTGCGGGTGGCGGCGTCGCCCTTGAGCGTGCGGAGCACCTCGAGGCCGTCGATCTTGGGGAGTTTCAGGTCGAGCAGGATGACCTTGGGGTTGGCGGGGCCGCCGCCGGCGGCGTATTCGTTGCGGCGATAGATGAAGTCGAGTGCCTGTTCGCCGTCGCGGGCGACGTGGATCGAGTTGGAGAGCCGGGCCTTGGACAGGGCGCGAAGGGTGAGGTCGAGGTCGTCGGGGTTGTCCTCGACGAGGAGGATTTCAATGGCCTGGTTTGAATTCATGAGACGTGGCTTTGGTGGAGCGTGAAGAAGAAGGTGGCGCCCTGGTCGGGCTTTGCTACCGCGCGGACCCGGCCGCCGTGGCGGTGGATGATGCGCTGGACGATCGCGAGCCCGACGCCGGTGCCCTCGAATTCATCGGCACGATGCAGCCGCTGGAACACGCCAAACAGCTTGTGGGCGTAGCGCATGTCGAAGCCGGTGCCGTTGTCGCGGACAAAGTACTCCACCGTCCCCTCGGCGGCGGCGCTTCCGATCTCGACGACGGGCTGGTCGCGGCGGCTGCTGTACTTGAAGGCGTTGGACAGGAGGTTGGTCCAGACCTGCTTGAGGAGGGCCGGATCTCCCTCGCAGGGGTGCAATGCGCTGAAGCGGACCTCGGCGCGTGCGGCGTCGGATCCGGACTGAAGTTCGATCAGGGCGGAGTGGACGAGCGCGTTCATGTCGATCGGCTGCAGGGTGAGCGGCGCCCGGCTCAGCCGCGAGAAGGCGAGCAGGTCGTCGATGAGCTGTCCCATGCGCGAGGCGCCGTTGCAGATGCGGGCGATGCAGTCGCGTGCCTCCTGGGGGAGGGTCGGCGCGAAATCCTCGAGCAGGACCCGCGCGAACCCGTTGACCGAGCGAAGCGGCGCCCGCAGGTCGTGGGACACCGAATACGAGAAGGCCTCGAGTTCCCGGTTGGCGGCCTCGAGCTCGGCGGTGCGGCGCACGACCCGCGACTCCAGCTCGGCATTGAGCCGGCGGATCTCCTCCTCGGTGCGCTTCTGCGCGGTGATGTCCTGGAACGACCCCCGGACTTTCACGACCCGTCCGTCCACGACGACGGGATGGCCGATGGTGCGGACCCATTTGTGCACCCCGCTGGCGGACACGATCTGGAGCTCCAGGTCGTAGGAGACCCCCTGTTCGACGGCGCGCTTCACGGCCTCGGCGATACGCGCCTTCGACTCGGGCTCGTAGAAATCGAGGCCCTCGTCGCGATTGATAGGATGATCGGGATCCAGGTCGTGGATACGGGCGACCTCCTCGGTCCAGCCGCCCTTGCCGGTGACCGCGTCGAATTCCCAGCCGCCGACCTTCGCGATGTGGCCGGTCTCCTGGAGCAGCTGCTGGTGGTAGCGCAGGGACTCCTCGGTCTCGATGCGCTCGGTGATGTCCTCCCGGAAGATCAGGATGCCTCCCACGCGGCCGTCGGCCTCGTGCCAGGGAAGGACCTCCCAGCGGAGCCACTGGACCGAGCCGTCTGGCCGGCGGACCTGTTCGCGTTCGCTTCGGAGCGTCTCGCCGGCGAGCGCGCGCCGGTGGATTTTCTTCCAGGGCTCCGGAATGTCGGGAAATAGGTCGTAGTGCGGGCGTCCGCGCAGGGGGCCGGAGTCCATCTGATGATCCTCGACCCAGCGCGTGCTCGCGGTGAGGTAGCGCATTTCGGTGTCGAACATCGCGAGGGCCGCGGGGACGTGGCGCACGAACAGCTG
>JAJXYI010000618.1 GCA_021780625.1 bacterium
GCCTGTTATGCGCTCTTCTACGTGACGGGGCAGATCTACCTTGCCGAGCGCATCGAGGCGGGCATGCAGGCCCGGGCCCAGGCATTGATGGCGCTGATGATCAATGGAATTGGAAACCTGATCGGCTACCTCGGGACCGGCTGGTGGTACGAGACCTGCACCGGCATTCATCAGACTGAGCACTGGCCCGTGTTCTGGGGCGGGCTGCTTGCGTTGATCGTGGTGGCGACGGTCTATTTCGCCCTGAGCTACCACGGCGTGGGCGCGGACGAGCACCGCCGGAAGGCCGCGACGATGGAGGTGTCGGTCTAGGACGCCGGAAGCCCGAGGCCGAGGTCGAGCTGGTCGGGCTTGTCGAGCGCGAAGGCCTCGATGCCACGTTCCCGGAGCGTGCGGGCGAAGTCGGTGGAAAATCCGTGCAGCGTGAGGACACGGCGCGGCGCCACGGCCTCGACGAACCGCAGGAGCTCAGGGAAGTCGGCGTGGTCGGACAGCGGAAATGCGGCGTCGCAGCGCTGGCGATACACGGTGGAGCGCTCGATGGCCCAGCCCGACACGAAGGCGGTGCGGCGGGTCGGGATTTTTCGGAAGAAGCCTGCATTGGGCGCGAGCGGCGGGGCGATGACGATGCTGCCGCGCAGGCGTTCCTCCGAGAACTCCGCGTAGCCGGGGAACCTCAGGCCGAATTCCTCGTGCAGCCGCGTGAGGGCGAAACACTGGGGGTGAAGCAGGACCGGCGCATCCTGGTCGCCGAGGCCGGCGAGCAGTTCCTGGGTCTTGCCAAGGCTGTAGGCCATGAGCACGGGGGTTGCGCCCTCCTCGAGGGTCCTGCGGCAGAAGGTCCGGATCTCGTCGAAGATGGTCCGCGGCTCCGGGAACTGATAGATCGGCCGGCCGAAGGTGGTCTCCATGATCAGCACGTCGGCGCGGGGTGTCGCGCAGGTGCCGGCGGTGAGGCTGGGGCGGAGTTTGAAGTCGCCGGTGTACAACAGGCGTCCGTGCCGCTCGTGTTCGAGAAGGCAGAGGGCCGAGCCGCAGATGTGGCCGGCGGGCAGGAGCGTGATCGTGCAGTCTTCGGTGAGGCGCTCCGTGAGGCCGAACGGAAGCGCGTGCTCGACGCGGCGCCTCGGAAGCCGGAGTCGCATCAGCCTGGCAGTCTGAGGGGTACAGATGATCTCGCGGTGGGCTGCGAGGTGGTCGAAATGCGCGTGGGACACGACCGACCGTTCGACGGGCCGGTGGGCGTCGAGCCACCAGTCGATCTGCGGCAGGTGGACGCCGTTGTTGTAGCGAATGTCCCAGGTCATCGCGGAGTCATTGGGAAAGATTGCTTGAAAACGCCATCTTGGAATCGCCGCGGCCGCTCCGTGGTTTCCACAGTGAACTTGACCCCGGGCTGGCGGTCGGCGATGAGCGGTACTCACATCGCAATGCGAACGCTCATCGCCCTTCTGATTCTGTCCCTCCTGCCGGTGGCGGCGCACGCCGCACCGTACACGGCACTGCACGACGGGGAGAGCCTGCGCTATCGGGTGAGCTGGGGCATCTTCCATTCTGCGGGCGAGATCACCATCAGCGCGCATCGCGAGCTTTACGAGGGGCGTCCGGTGTTCCGGGTGGTGATGACCACCTCGACGCGCGGGATCATCCGGGCCTTTTACAGCTATCAGGAGACCGCGGTGGCGTTGATCGATGCCGCGACGGGCCGGATCATCATCGCGACCAACAAGGCCTACCACGGGCGCGAGGTCAGCGATGCCGTGACGAAATTCGACTACGTGCATCGGATCGTATCCCATCGCGACCCCCTCAGGCCTGGCCGCGACTGCGATTTCCCGATTCCGAAGGGCGATCCGATCGACCTGATCTCGGCGCTGATCGAGGCGCGCGAGTGGGCGACGGGGCCGGGCGTTGAGCGCAAGGCCCTCGTTTTCGCGGATCGCGACGTGTATCCAGTCGAGATCCGGGCGCGGGGTTATGAAACGGTGCTCACGCCCGAGGGCGATGTGAAGGCGTTGCTGCTGGTCCCGCGCATGGTCGACGAGGCGCCGCGCGGCATCTTCAAGCGCGGCGGGGAGATCAAGATCTGGGTGGCGCAGGACGCGGAGCGGCTTCCGGTAAAGATGCAGCTGAAGCTGAACATCGGCACCGCGCAGCTCACGCTCGTCCAGCATACTGAGGGCAAATCCGCGGAGACCGCCGCGTTGTCGCGCGTCCAGTAAGCGTGTCTGGGGCTTGGGCACGGACGAGACGAAGGCGCCCATGAACTCGATCCTGATTCTCAGGGGCGGAGCGCTGGGCGACTTTCTGGTCACCATTCCGGCGCTGAGGCTGCTGCGCGAGCGCTGGCCCGGGGCGAGGATCGAACTGGTGGGAAACCGGTCGGCAGCGGAACTCGCCCTGCGCGATGGGCTGATTGCCGCAGCGCATTCGCAGCACGAAGCGCGCTGGGCGCCGCTCCACGGCGATGTGGCGTTGGCGCGCCCCCTGGCGGACTGGCTGGGGGGCTTTGATCTCGTGGTGAACTGGTGGCCGGATCCCGACGGCGCGCTGGCGTCGCATTTCCCCGTGCGCGGCGGACAACAGTTTGTTGCGGGAGAGGCGAAACCGACCACAGCCCCCGCGGGCCGGCATTTTTGCACCACGCTGGAGCAGCTTGGAATTCCGCTGCGCGTTCCGTCGGCGACGCTCGGGTTTGCCAGGGAAATGCCGATGGACGCGGCACGCGGACGGCGGGTTGCGATCCATCCGGGAAGCAGTTCGCCGAGACGAAACTGGCCATTGGAGCGCTGGCTGGAAGTCTGCCGCCGGCTTCGCGGTGCCGGACGCGACGTGTTCGTGGTCTGCGGCGAGGTCGAGGAAGGAATCGTCCGGCGATTCGAGGGTGAGGCGATAGTAAAGGCGGGGCTTCCGCTGGTTGATCTGGCACTGCTGCTCGGACGCTGTGAATCCTACGCGGGACACGACACCGGCGTGACGCACCTCGCCGCGGCCGCGGGCTGTCGCGTGACGGCACTCTTCGGCCCGAGCGATCCCGCGATCTGGGCGCCCTCGGAGGCGTGTGTGCTCAAGCGGGGGGACGACGTCGCCGCGATATCGGTTGACGAGGTGTGCGAGGCGATCCTTGGGGAGTCGTCGAGTCGGGATTCCTGATCTTAAAAAACGCAGTTAACAGAAGAAAACGAAGATAACAAAGAAGCCCAAGCCAGGCGATTACACGAACCCACCGAGCCAGAATCGACTCACCCAAACGGTGAATGGATCAATGTCCCCAATCCTGGGGTAAGCGGTCGGTTCTTCATTCCCTTCGTTGGCTTCTGTTCCATTCAATCACCGAATTCAGGCTGATACGGAAACGCCAGGGTTTGGCGGCCCAGACGGGACCCGCGTAGGCGACGCCTACGCGGGGTGAGGCGACGATTTCAAACTGGTGCGGCGGATCATCGGCCGCCTCGAGCCAAAGGCCCGTTGCGGGGTCCGCGGGGCGGGCGTTCAGACGCCGGTCGATGCCCAGTGCGCGGGTCAGCCGTCCGGGGCCGACGGCTCCCTCGGCGCCGCGCAGGAGGATGGCGGCGGGAAATCCCTCCGGACCCGTGACGAGATTGAGCATCTCGTGGATGCCGTAGCAGAGGTATACATACCACAGGCCGCCCGCCTCGAACATGGGGGCGTTGCGGGGCGTGCGGCCGCGGGCGGCGTGGCTCGCGAGGTCGTCGAACCCATGATACGCCTCCGTCTCGATGATGCGGCGTCGGAGCACGGAGCCGTCCGCCTGCCGGCTGGCGAGCACCGTTCCCAGGAGGCGCCGTGCGAGTGCGACGGTATCGGGGTCCTGAAAATCCGAGGCGTTCAGTATCCGGCTCATGCGTGGCGGTCGATGTCGCCACAGGGCGGGCGATGGCGCAAAGCGGATTTTCGTCCGGATTCGCTTGGACAAAGCGGCGCGGCCGCGGAAGAAGAGGAGGCATGCCCTCGCCCCATTTTCTCACGTTCACAGGCAACCCTCTTGCGGAGACGACCTTCGAGTTTGCCGACTGGACGGCGGGGGCGACGCAGCGGGCAGCCTCGGCGGAATTTCAGGTGGGCGGGAAGGGGATCAATGTGACGAAGATGCTTCGCCGGCTCGGCGCGCGCACGACGGCGCTTACGTTCCTGGGAGGCGTTTCGGGCGAGAGGTGCCGGGCGTGGCTGGCAGGTCAGGGTTTTGACCTCGCGGCCTTCGGCACCGGTGGTGCGACGCGCGAAGGCCTGGTGGTGCGGAGCCCGGGAAGGCCGGAGACGACGTTCCTGGGGCCGGATTCGCCGCCGGACGCCGCCGCGTGGCAGATTGCGGCCGACTGGCTCGGGCGGGCGCACGAGGAGACGCTGGCCGCGGACGGACGTGCGGTGTTCGCGCTGTGCGGGAGCGCTCCCGGCTGGGCGTCCGGAGCGTCGGCGCCGTTTCGAACCGCGCTCGAGGACTGGATCGGCTCGGGCCTGCCGTATTGTGCCGACACCTACGGCGCGCCGCTCGAATGGAGCGTCGAGAAGGAGGTCGCGCTGGTGAAGGTGAATGCCGACGAGTTTCGCGGACTGCTTCGGGCCGCACCCGGATCCGCGGTCGACGCACTGCTCGAAAAAGCCCTGGGCCGCTGGCCCGTGAAGGCCTGGGTGGTGACCGACGGACCGCGGCCCGTGTGGTTTGCGACGAAAGATGCGGCGCCCCGCTGGCTGGAGCCGCCTCGCATTGCCGAGGTGTCGGCGACGGGTTCGGGAGACGTCATGATGGCATGCCTGCTTGAGTCCCTCTATGCACGCGGGCTTGAGCTGGACGACGCGGTTGACTGGGCGATCCCGAGGGCTGCGGCGAATGCGGCGCATCCGGGCATCGCGGAGTTCGAGGATCCTCAGTGCTGAACCCCGCGCGGAGATGATCCGGGAATTTCTCGAGCACCTCCTGACCCCGTGTCCGCGCCGCTGGCGCAGGATGGGGTATCTGCGCGAACAGATCGCGATCGACGCGCGGCTAGCCCGCAACCCCGGGGCGTGGGCGCCGCACCTGGAGGCGACGCGGCGTGAGATCATCGGTGCGATGGAGGCGCCGCCGCAGCGCCGCTGCGCCCTGATTCTCGGAGCGGGCCTGCATCATGACGTGCCGCTCGAAGCGCTCGCGCGCCGCTATGACCGGGTCGTGCTTGCGGACCTGGTTCATCGCCCCCGAGCGAGGCGTGCGGCCCGGCGGGCCGGGGGCCGGGTCGTTTGCGCGGAATTCGACGCGAGCGGCGTCGCTGCACGCATGGTTGAGGCGGGGCGTTCGATGGACGCCGGCGAACTCGCGGCGTTGGTGGGGTCGGCGCGCGCCGGAATTCCGCCGGAATGCGGAGGCGAGCCCGATCTCGTGGTGTCCGCGAATCTCTGTTCCCAGTTGCTCCTGCTCCCGCTCGACTGGGCGCGTGTGGATCGGTTTGGCGACGACGAGCTGGGCCGGCGCCTGGCGGCCGCGGCCGCCGGAAGGCACCTGGACTGGCTCGAGGAGCGGTCCGGAACGGTGCTGCTGGTATCCGATTTTGAACGACGGCGCATCGCGGCCGACGGACGGGAGATTCAGCGTGAGACCGTGCCGGGCCTCGAAGGACTGCGGGCTCCGGACCGGCGGTGGACCTGGCGGATCGCGCCGATCCCGGAGCACAGCCGAACCTGTTCGCTCGAGCACGAGGTGGGCGCGTGGCTGGACGCGTGCGGCGCGCCCCGCCTCACGCTCAGGGCATCATGACCTCGCGCCCGTCGATCCGCATCCAGGTCCCGTGTTCGGGAAGATAATACAGCTTGTAGACGGTCCTGGCCGCCAGGTCCTGGCGCCGCCCGTCGTAGATCATGAATGCGAATCCGCTGTCGGCCGGAATCGCGACTAGGATGAGGTCGGAGATGGTGGACCGCTGGTAGTTGTCGGTGAAGCTCCGCCCCGAGCGTTTGGCGGCCTCGACGTCGGCATCGTTGGCCGGGCGCGATGCGGCGGGCTTCACGTCGCGGACGTCGTCCGGCCTGGTGTACGGCCAGGGCTGTTTGACGACCTTTGGGGCGACGGACGAGACGGCCTGCGCCGCGCCGCTCCAGGCGGTGGTGAAGGCCCTGATCGTGGGCGGGTGCACGCGGTAGCGCCAGCCGCACAACCCCACGAGGCCGAGCCAGAGCGCCCAACTGAGCCAGGCGAACGCCCATACTCCACTGAGCCGGGACGGCGGAGGGATGCGGGCTGGGGGCGGAGTCAGGCGGGTGAGCCCCGCAATCTGGCCGTTGACTTCCCTCAGGTCCTCCTCGAGTTCGAGTCGGGAGGACGTGTAGTCATGCGACGTGACGATTTCCCGGTCGCAGCGGTCGGGACCGTCGGTGTAGCGCCAGTTCTTCAAGGAGGTATTCCGGGCGAGTTCACCGCGCAGGAGCATGGTGAGCCCGAGGCGCATGGTGAGCGCGAGCAATCCGGGGAGCAGGGCGAACAGCACAAACCGGGGACCGGGCCAGCCCACGGCG
>JAJXYI010000073.1 GCA_021780625.1 bacterium
CGCGATGCGGTGGGGCATGTCGAGCCCATATGCAAACAGCGTACCGGGCCCCAACGCGAGCGGGGCACCGCTCCCGAATGTCGCCTCGCCCAGGCCTTCCGCCACGTATTCGAGCGTGACGAACGGGTAGGTTTGTCGCTGCACCCGATAGGTCTCCCCGCAGAGTTCGCGTCCACCAAATGCGATCTTCACGCCAGGACTCACCCTCGGCGTGAGGTCCACAAACAGGTAGGTCCCCGAACTGACTCCCGACGACAGCAGCCGCTTCGCGCGCCGCGGCGTGGCGTCGGAGTACGATTCGGAACTCATCGGTAGTCGACCGAAGGACGCGTCACAGCGCGATCACGGCGCGTCGCTCGGCACTCTCATACGCCGCAAACGTGATGCGCAGCGTGTCGCGCACATCGTCGAGCGTCGACAGGGGCTGTGCACGCCCGGCGATCGCGTCGACAAAGGCGCGGGCCTGGTTTCGAAACGAGGCCCCATAGTCGACGTCCGTGCTCAATCTTTCGCCGTTGAATGTGAGCGCGTCGGTGATGACCAGGCTGCCCTTGTCCCCGAAAATCCGGATGCCGTTGATGCCATCCCCGTGCCCGGAAGCCCAGGACTGCAGGATCGTGGCCACCGAGCCGTCCCGATACTGGAGGCTCACCTGGGCGGTATCCTCGCATTCCATCGACGTGAGCACCTGCTTCGAGGTGAAGGCGCTGAGGGCCACAGGCCTGCCGAGAAGGTACAGGCTCTGATAAACCAGGTGGTGCCCGCTGTCGATGAGCGTGCCCCCCGTGCCAAGCGCGCGCTTGGAGCGCCATCCCGCCGCATGTTCGGGACTGATCGTGTGCGTGACCACAAACGACGAGGCCACCCGTTTCCCAAGACGCCCGTCGGCGATCAGCGCCCGCGCCTGCTGGACCGCCCCACGGTAGACGAAATTGTGCGCGGGAAAGACAACCCGCCCCGCCGCCCGCGCGATGCGCGCGATCTCCCCAACCTGCGCCACGTCGGTGACGACGGGTTTCTCGACGAGCAGGTGCTTGCCCGCCTCGAGCCCCCGACGGATCTGGTCGAAATGATAGGGGTTGATGCTGCCGATGATGAGCGCGTCCAGCCCGGGATCGGCGACCATCTCGTCAAACGACCCGTAGGCCCGCGTACCCAATTCGCGCGCCTTCTTTTCAAGGGCTGCGCGCTTGGGCGCGATCGCCTCAGGGCCGCCGTGGAAGTCCTGGCACAGGCCCGCAAACTCAACGTCGGGCAGTCCGGAGAATCCCCTGTGGTGCCAGTCGGCGATGAAGCCCATGCCGACCATGCCAATGCGAAGTGTTTTCATGCTTGGGGGAAGTGTGTGTGCCGGCCGAGGCGCCGTAGAGCGTAGGCCGAGGGTGCCCGCGCCGGCGAAGGGGCAGCGAAACCATCCCACCCGGGCTTGGCCACGCAAAAGGATGCAGGCCCTCACGCCCCGCTCCGACGCTCACCCCGGTGTTGCACCGCCCGTCCCACTGGCCTATCACCGCCGTTTCCCCCGCCTCCCATGTCCCATCGCCAGCTCGTCTTTCGTCAACCCGGCCTCGTCGACCTCGAGTCCGTGTCCTCCGATCCGGTCGTCGCCTCGCCCTCCGAGGTCGTCGTGAAAAACCGCTTCTCCCTGGTCAGCGCCGGCACCGAACTCGCCTGCCTGTCCGGCATGGAGTCGTGGTTCGTGCTTCCCGGAACCCCCGGCTACATTGCCGTCGGCGAGGTCCTCGCCAAGGGCTCCGCGGTCACACAGGCCGCCGAGGGCGACCTCGTCTTCACCTACGGTCCCCACGCCAGCCTCTTCAAGATCGACGTCACCAACCGCTGGGGCGGCATGTGTATCCGTGTGCCCGCGACACTTCGCCCCGACTTCGCGCCGTTCACCCGCATGGCGAGCATCGCCATGACCTCCGTGCGCGTCTCGCACATCGAGGTCGGCGATTCGGTGCTCGTGATGGGCCTCGGACTCGTCGGCAATCTTGCGGCCCAGCTCGCCGGTCTCCAGGGAGCCAACGTGATCGCCGCCGACGTCAGCGCGCGACGTCGCGAGACCGCCCTCGCGTGCGGCATCGCCCACGTGGTCGATTCCGACTCCCCGGGCTGGAAGGACCAGGTCAGGGACCTGGCCGGACGCAACGGCGTGACCACCCTGATCGATGCGACCGGCCTCTCGACCGTGATCGAAGACGCGTCCTCCGTGCTCGCGAACAACGGCGAGGCGATTCTCCTGGGCAGCCCCCGCGCTCCCCACCAGACCGATCTCACCGCGTTTCTCCGCCGCACCCATCTTCCTCCCTTCGTCGAGTGGAAAGGCGCCCTCGAATGGCGCTTTCCGTCCTACCGCGACGAATTCGTGAAACACTCCGTCGAGCGCAATTCCGAGATCATCATGGCGCTCCTTGCCTCGGGCCGGCTACGCATCGAACCCCTCTACACCCACCGCCTTCCTCCCTCCAAGGCTCCCGAAGCCTACGCGGGCCTGCGCGACCACAAGGACGATTACGTCGGTGTCGTGTTCGACTGGACCGAATGATGCCCCGAGTCCGGGACGCCCTCCCCCCCCGAGGGCGGCACCCCGCCTCACGGCTCGGGGACTGCCGCGATCCGTCCGAGCAGGAAGATGAACGACGCCATCCCTCCGAGGAGGACAACCCCTGCAACCGCAAAGGCCGGCGCAAAGGAATGGGTCAGTCCGACGATCACCCCCGTGACGATCGGGGCCACTGCGCCCATCAGGTTGTTGGCGAAGTTCATGATTCCTCCCACCGTGCCCGCCGCTCCCCTGGGCGCTATGAGCGCGGGCAGCGACCAGCCCACCGGAGCGGCCGCAGCCAGGCCCGATAACGCGATCGATATCCACACGATGGCGATGATCGGGTTGGTGGTGAACACCGCCCCAATCACCGCGACGCCCAGGCCCATGCCCGAGAGCAGCACCGTCTTGCGTACGCGTGTCTCGTCGTGCCCTCGCGACACGAGGTGGTCGATCAGCCACCCGCCCACCATCAGGTCGGCCAGCGTGGCGCACATCCACGGAATCGCGGCATAGGAGGCCGACCTCAGGATGCCCATGTGCGCCGTCTGCACGAGGTACGCTGGCAGCCAGGTGAGAAACAGGTAGAACGCATACCCGTAGGCCGCGAAACCCAGGCTCAGCCCCCAGACTTTTCGCTGGCGCAACAGATGGCCGAGCATCGCCCAAGTCGCCACTTTCGAGGTTCCCTCCACATTGGCCCCCCCTGCGGCGATGTAATTGCGCTCCGCGTCGCTGAGTTTCGGGTCGGCCTGCGGGTCGCGATAGAGGCGCGCAAAGGCCGCGAAGTAGGCGAGGCTCATCACCGCAGTCGCAACGAAGCCCCATCGCCAGCCCGCGCGAACCACCACCAGCGCGATCAGCGGCACCCCCAGGACACTCGAGGCCTTCGCGGCCGCGTCGAACAGCGCCGTGGCCAGCGAGCGTTCGCGCCGCGGAAACCAGTAGCCCACGGCCTTCGCATTCGCCGGAAAACCAGGCGACTCCGCGGCGCCCAGCATCATGCGCGCGACCAGGATTCCTCCAAATCCCCCGGCGCACGCAGTCATCGCCGATGCCGCAAACCACAGAAAACTCCCCCAACGCCCCACCTTCGTCACCCCCAGGCGATCGAGCACGATTCCCGCAGGGATCTGCAAGACCGCATAGGTCCAGAAAAACGCGCTGAACAGCACTCCAATCTCCACCGGTCCCAACCCAAATTCGGCCTGCAGCTGCGGAGCCGCCACGGATAGGTTGATCCGGTCGAAATAGTTCACCAACACCCCCGCACCCAGCAGGACACCTATCAGCCACCGGCGGCCGGGGAGGGGAGAGGAGTCAGGTTTCATTCCATTTTCGGACGTCGTAGGTGATTCACAGACACAGTGCCCACGTGGAGAATTCCCTGATTCCTGAGAATCGGAATCCCGTCGGAGACAGGCACGCGGTCCGCGTTTCAGTTTCCAGATCTCGGTTCATTGTATGAGCCCCCGGTCAGCCAGTCAGCCACCCGCCGCACGTTGTCCTGCGGCGGTCGCGCCGGATCGCAGGTCAGGCAGTCTTCATCGGCCGCCGGCTCCTCGAGATCGCGAAACTGGCTGTCCTGCAGGCTCGCAGGCATGAAGTGCCCCGTGCGCCCTCCCAGCCGCTCCGCGATCAGCCCACGCTCGCCCTTGAGGAACACCAGCTTCAGCCCGGGATCACCCGACCGCAGGACCTCACGGTAGCGACGCTTGAGCGCCGAGCACGCAAGCACGACAGGCTCATGCCCTATCCGCGCCTCCCGAAGCCGCCCGGCAAGCGCCTCCAGCCAGCCCGCCCGGTCCTCATCCGTCAGAGGCTGCCCCGCCGCCATCTTCGCAATGTTCGCCGCCGGGTGAAACGTATCCCCTTCCACAAACGCCGCTCCCAACTCGTGCGCCAGCAGCTCCCCAAGGGTCGTCTTGCCGCAGCCCGCCACCCCCATCAGCACAAGGCTCGGGCACGCGGCGGATTCGGGTTCAGGGGCGGACATCGCGAGGGGTAGGTCCGTCATGGCGATGAACGCCCGGAAGTAAAGCCCCCGCAACGCGGTTTTGATGTTTCAATTCGAGTCTCTGGTTGACCCACCTAAGCCGCTTCGCAAACTGGGCGTGCCGCCGCAAGGCACAGCTTTGCTTTCAACCAAAATCCATGCGCCGCAACGGACGAATCGGTCCGATTCCGCGGTGCCAACCCCGAAGTAACGCCCATGACGCACAAGATCGAAATTCTGGAACCCCACAGTGGGGAGATCGGCGAGGCGATCCAGCACGAGGATCATATCATCGAAGCCGAGGAATACCACTACGAGATCGGTCAGAAACTCGAAGTGGCCATTCACAGCACGGTGGATCCCCACTGGCACATTTTCACCGATCTCGATTCGGGCCACCGCTTCAAGATCCCCCCCCAGAAGTACCGCTTCGTGGGCTGAACGACCGCGCTCCGCCCCGCCGCGATCTCGCGGGGAGTCGAGTCTCCCCGTTCCCCCGCCCATGCGGGACGGAATCAAGATTCCGCTCTGCTCAAAAAGGGGTAGTGCCGTACGCAGGGATCGGATACACGCCGAAATGGAAAGTGTCGCGCACGCGATTGCGTCGAAAGTCTCGGGTCGATGTGGAGTGCGGTGGCCCGACACCGCTCTTGGACGCGAGGCCCGACTCGCGCCATTCACTCCTCAGAGCAGTCCGTCATTCCCGCCCTCTCCATCCCCTTCATCGCTGATAAGCTGAAAGAAGCGAGGAGTGAGCAGCGAGAATGATTTTAGCACTGTCCCGCGAACGCAGGCGCGTGGCAGTACCCGACTGTGCTTCCAGAACCCGTTTTCTCTGTGATCTCTCTGTGGTTCAAATACAACTGCGTCGTTTAGAATCAATGGTGGTTGGCGTGCGCCGCCTCGCGGCGGGCATGGGCCTCGTCCACAAGCTTCTTCTCGATGTCCGGCGGAACCTCCTCGTAATGCGAAAATTCCTCCGCATGCCGGCCCCTGCCGCTCGTAATGGAACGCACGATACTGCTGTAGTGGTAAAGCTCCTTCTGCGGCATGAGCGCCTTCACGACCTGAAAGCGGCCGTCGTTGTCCACGCCCAGGATCTTCCCCCGCCTCGACGAGATGTCGCCCATGATGTCGCCCATGTATTCCTCGGGCACGGTGATCGTCACCGTGTAGATCGGCTCCAGCAGCCTCGGCTGCGCGTTCATGAAACCCTCCTTGAACGCAAAGTAGCCCGCGATCTGGAAGGCGATGTCCTTCGAGTCCACCGGATGCATCTTCCCGTCGTAGAATTCCGCCTTCACATCGACCACCCGGTAGCCCGCATAGACGCCCTCGGTGCAGGCGGTCTTCACACCCTTCTCAACGGACGGTACGAAGACCCGGTCGACATTCGTGCCGACCAGCGACTGGATGAACTGCAGTCCGGAGTCGCGCGCCGCAGGTTCAAGCCGCATGCAGACCTCGGCAAACTGGCCCGCACCCCCCGTTTGTTTCTTGTGCCGGTACTTCGAGTCCGCCTTGGTCCGGATCGTCTCCCGGTACGGAATGCGCGGCTCCTCGAGCTCGACCGCCACCCCGAAGCGTCGCATCAGCCGCTCGACGATGATCTGGAGATGGATCTCCCCCTGGCCCGAAACAATGGTCTGGTGGATCTCGTCGTCCACCCGGTACAGGAAGGTCGGATCCTCCGCGTGGAGCGTCGCCAGGCCCGCCGCCAGCTTGTCCTCGTCGCCCTTCGACTTGAGCTTGAGGGAGCCGTGTATGTTGGGCCGCGGATACACGACCTTCGACAGCTCCACCTGAAAGCGCGGGCTGCACAGCGTGTCCCCCGTGCGCGTGTCGCGGAGCTTCACCACCGCGCCGATGTCGCCGGCTCCCAGCCAGGGCACGGGCGTGCGCTCCTGTCCGTCGAGCAGATAGATCTGGCTGATGCGCTCG
>JAJXYI010000310.1 GCA_021780625.1 bacterium
GTGCCGGTCCTCCGGGGTTTCGTGATGTCCACGAAGCTCCATCCTGTCCTCGTCAACTTCACCGCGGCGCTGATTCCGGTCTCGTTTTTCAGCGACCTGGTCGGACGCGTCTTCAAGTCGGAGTCGCTTCGTTCGACCGGCTGGTGGACCATGCTGTACGCCCTGCTGGTGACGCCTTTGACGATCGTCACCGGCTGGCTGTTCTGGATGACCGACGACAACGGCGCCGCCGGCATGGCCATCCACAAGTGGCTGGGGACGGCGTTCATTGTGCCGTTGTTCGCGGTCTTCCTGTGGCGGTGGTCGCTGCACAGGCGCAAGGCCTGGCCGCCGCTGGGCTATTTTGTCGTCCTGGCTATCCTGGTTGCCGCGCTCGCCTACCAGGGGCACCTGGGCGGGACGCAGGTGTTCAGCGGAATGTAGCCGGCGCCGGGAGTGTTCCCGCGCCCTTTCGGGCCGGTCCCCGTGCCGGGGACCGGAATTCGGTCCGCGTCATGCGCGTCGTGTGGGGCCACCACACGCGCCGTCGCAGACGTGCGACACCTGCGTCGTGACAGGCGCGAGCGGGCCGCGCTGGTTGTGCCAGCTGGGCCGCATCGCAATCGATGTGCCGCAGGTGGTGCAGGTCTGGCGGACGCCGATCTGCACCGCGTGGAGCGGGCCGCGGGCATTGTGCCAGGAGGGGCGCATCGCGACGATGGGGGTCGAGGTGGCATTCGCGCAAGTCAGGTGGCGCGCGGCGCCAGTCTGGGGCGACGCCTGGGGCTTGGTTGAAGTGAGCGACTGCCAGTAGGCGAGACCGGGTCCCGCGTGGACAGAGCTGGTCAGGGCGAGTGCGAGACCGGCTGCGAGGAGGGCGAGGGAGCGAGGAGCATTCATGATATTGCCTTTCGGGAGAATTGTCTTCGTCCCGTAGTACCCCCGACGCCCTGTGAATCACTCGCGCTTCCGTTGGAAAAAGACGCGCATCGGTTGTCCTTTGACGTGGAGGAGAAGAGCGCCGCTTCGGGGAACGCACGGGGTGGAGTTCTGCCGCGCCGGCAAGTCAGAGGCCGTAGTCGAAAGGCTCAGGCGTCCTCTCGGCGAGCGGGGTACTGGATGCGGACCATCGGCACCGTGCTCGTATGGACCCATCGTTTTCACAAAACATCGGAGAGTACAGATGAAGGCCGACGCATGGGCCTGTCCCTGCCCAGGAAGGGAGCTTAAGACCGGATTGGGGAACTGGCGGAGATTTGGTTCATAAATTATTCATTGGTAGCTAAATGGATAACTTTCGTGAAAAAGTCTCGGCGCCAGGATTAATCAAATCGAGCTTATGAATCAAAATAATGAATAATAGATAACTCGCATTAAATGGATGAATGAAAGGCATAATTCCTGCTGCAATTATTCCTTTTCCATGAAACCCATCACGACCCTATTGACCCTCCTGTTCATGACTGCGCTGGGCCTTTCGGCCCTCCCCGCCAAGGCGGCGGCGCAGTTGCCTCAACCGACGTTTGAGCAACGGCTTGGAGACCTGGAGGCCTATGTGAACAACACCCCCCGTCCGACCGACGGGCAGGCGCTGAGCAAGATCCCGGGGCCCGGTCCGGGGCATAGCGCGTGGATGATGACGAGCGCGGCGCTGGTGCTGTTCATGACGCTGCCCGGCCTGGCTCTGTTCTACGGCGGTCTGGTCCGCCAGAAGAACGTGCTTTCGATCCTGGCCCAGTGCCTCGCGCTGACGGCTGTGGTCTCGCTGCTGTGGTGGGCCTTCGGGTACAGCCTCACGTTCAGCCGGGGGAACGGATGGATCGGCGGGCTGCATTTCGCCTTCCTGCGGGGGGTGGGCATCGCGCCGAATCCCGACTATGCGCCATGGATTTCGCACAACTTGTTCATGATCTATCAGTTGATGTTCGCGATCATCACGCCGGCACTGACGATCGGCGCGATCGCGGAGCGCATGAAATTCAAGTCGGTCATCCTGTTCAGCGTGCTGTGGATGCTCTGCGTGTACTTCCCGGTGGCGCACTGGATCTGGGGCGTGGGGGGCTGGATGAACGGCATGGGCAATCCGCTGGCGTCGATTCATGCGATCGACTTTGCCGGTGGCATCGTGGTGCACATGACCTCGGGCTGGAGCGCGCTCATCCTGTGCATCCTTCTCGGCAAGCGTCGGGGCCACGGCAAGGAGCCTATGCCGCCGCACAGCATGGTGTTGTGCATGGTCGGCACGGGCATGCTCTGGGCGGGCTGGTACGGGTTCAACGCGGGCAGCGCGCTCGCGGCGGACGGGGTGGCGGTCAACGCCTTCGTGGCGACGACCCTGGCGGCGGCGGCGGGCTGCTTCATGTGGCCGGCGCTCGAGTATTGGCTGCGCGGCAAGCCGAGCGTCCTGGGCTTCTGCTCGGGTGCGGTCGCGGGCCTCGCGACAGTCACGCCCGCCAGCGGTTTCGTGAGCGCGAGCGCTGCGGTGGTCATCGGCCTGGTGGCCGGCGCGGCCACGTTCTTCGCCTGCAATTACCTGAAGAACTGGCTCGGGTATGACGACTCGCTGGACACCTTCGGCGTGCATGCGGTGGGCGGAACGATCGGCACGGTGATGGCGGGCGTCTTTGCCTCGCCGGTGATCAACCCCGGTCTTGCCTCCGGCCCGCTCGCCTCGCTGGTCCGGAACGGTCTGTGGATGGAGCAGATCAAGGCCGGCGGCCTGGTGTTGGTCTGGTCGGTCGGCTGCACGGTGATCCTCGCCAAGGTCGTGGGTTGGGCCACGGGCGGCCTGCGCGTAGAGGACGAGGACGAGGAGGCCGGCCTCGACATCAGTCAGCACGGCGAAGAGGGCTATTTCATGGAGTGATGATCCGGCCCCGCCCGCGCCGTCCGTCGGCGCGGGCGCGGCCGCGGGGCCTGGCGGGCGGGATCGATTCGGCCGTTGCTAAGGTGCGATTGTCGATTTCAGTGCTCTGCTCCCATGACCGCATTTTCGCCGCTCCCACTCGGCCGCAAGATTCCCGATAGGCTGCACGCCGTCTCGTGCAGCCTGCCGACGCTGCGCGACGTGCGGGGCTACGAGGAGAAGCAGCCGGAGACGATGAGCCGGATGTGCTCGGGGTATCCGCGGTTCGTCGTGCATTCGCTGACCGTGCGGCTGGGCGAGGTGCTGGCGGCGCGCTCCGGCGTGCGTGCGGGGAGGCTTTGGCTGGCGTGTTCGGAGCGCGTGGCGCAGGCCCTGGTCGCCTACCTGGGCGCCGGGCAGGCTCGGCTCTTCTCGGCTGAAGGCGTGCACGGGGTCGTCCATGCGGACAGTCCCGAGCTGGTGGCGCGCGCCAAGAGTTTCCTGCAGCACACCGGCGGTTTCCTGTCGTCGAGGCAGGCAGAGGATATCCTGGTTCGCCTGGGCGAGCGGCCGAAGGTCGAGCCTGAGGAGGCGTTCGCGGGCGACGCTCGCGCCGAGGCCTGGAGCCACCTGGGGCCGCTCTTCCCGGCGGCGGAATCCCGGCACGCGTTTTTCGCGAATTCCGGCATCAATGCCGTGTATGCCGCCTTCAAGGCGGTCGACTCCGCCCAGGCCGCGCGCGGTCGCAACCTGTGGATCCAGCTCGGCTGGCTGTACCTGGACACCATCGCGATCCTCAGGAAATTCACGCGCCCGGAGGGCTCGTGCATCGTCGTGCGCCACGTGGACGACCGCGCCGAACTCGAGCGGATCTTCGCGGAGCACGGCCCCCGCATCGCGGGCCTGATCGCCGAGGTGCCGACCAATCCCCTCATCCAAACGCCGGACGTGGCCTTTGTCGCGGACCTAGCCCGGCGCCACGGCGCGCGGATCATCCTCGATCCGTCGGTGGCCTCGGCCTACGCCGTCGACCTCCTGCGCCATGCGGACGTGGTGGTTACGAGCCTGACGAAATTCTCGGCCCACGAGGGCGACGTCATCGCCGGGCTCGCCGTGGTGAACCCGGCCTCGCCCGATGCGGCTGCGCTGCAGTCGGGCCTGGAGGCGTTGGTCGAGCCGCCCTACGGCCGCGACCTTGCCCGGCTCGCGGCGCAGCTTCCGGGCGCGCCCGAGGCCACTAGGCGTATCCAGGAAAATGTGACCCGTGTCGCCGCCTTCCTGGAATCGCGTCCCGAGGTGGCGGCGGTCCACTGGTCCGGCGCCGCGCGCACGCGCGCGGCCTACGCCGCGGTGGCGAGGGGGGCGGGCTGTCCGGCCGGCATGCTGTCGTTCGAGCTGCGGGTTCCCATGCAGGCCTTCTTCGACGCGGTGCGCCTGCCCAAGGGGCCGAGCTTCGGCATGCGCCACACCCTGCTCTGCCCGTTCATCTGGCTGGCCCACTACGATCTGGTGAACAGCGAGGCGGGGCGGGACGAACTCGCCGCCAGCGGGATCAATCCCGACCTCATGCGCCTGGCTCCGGGAACCGAGTCGGCCGACGACATCATCGCGGCGCTCGCCGAGGCGCTCGAGATTGCCTCCGGCCGCCCGAGGGCTTGAGTGGGGCCATGTCCACCGCCGACCCCGGCTGCACCCTCTCGATCAAGGCCATTCCCGGCGCCCCGCGCAGCGAGGTCTGCGGCTGGCTGGGGGATCATCTCAAGGTCAAGGTCCAGGCGCCCGCGGTGGAGGGCCGCGCGAACGAGGCGCTGCTGCGCTTCCTCGCCGAGTCCCTCGGGATTCCGCCGCGCTCGGTGTCGCTGCTGCGCGGAGACACCGCCCGGTTGAAGGTCGTCCGGATCGCCGGGCTCGGCTCCGACGAGGTGCGCCGCAGGCTCGGCGTCTGAGCCGGCTTGCGATGCGTGGGGGAGCCCGCTCGACTGTGTCGTGTTCCCAATGTCCATCCCCGTCGAACAGCTCCTCGAGGCCAAGCGCGAGGTCCTCAGGCTCTCGCGACAGGGGCGCATGCTGACGCCGCACGACGCGTGGATGTTTGCGGGCCACACCGAGGGCCGGGAGACGCTGTGGTCGGTCGCCCTGAGGCTTTCCCAGGACCAGCCCTTCTCCGCCCAGGAATTGTGCGCCGCGCTCGAACGCAGTTTTCCGCAGTACTCCGAGGAGGGCGTTCATCCGCAGGGCTGGCACGATTACCTGGACCGCCCGAGCCCGTGGTGACCGCCTCGCCGCTGTCTCAGCGCAGGAAGGTCGTCCAGAGCAGCCGCAGCACGGTGAGGGCGACCATGCCCAGGAAGAGCGGCTTCACGAAACGCGCCCCGCGTTTCACGACCAGCCCGGCGCCGATGCGCGCACCCACGAGCTGGCCCGCGCCCATGGCCGCGCCCGCGGCCAGCGCGATCTGGCCCGCGAGCGCAAACAGCGCGAGCGAACCCAGGTTGCTCGTGGCGTTCATCACCTTGGTGTGCCCGGTCGCGCGCATGAAGTCCTGCCCGAGCAGCAGCACCAGCGCGATGGTCCAGAACGAGCCCGTGCCGGGTCCGAAAAAGCCGTCGTAAAAACCAAGGCCGAGCCCGGCCAGCACGAAGAACGGCGCGCGGCCCATGCGCGGCGGCGTCTCGCGGTGGCCGACGTCGGGTTTGAACACGGAGTACGCCACGATCGCCGCGAGCAGCCAGGGCACGAGGCGTGCGAGCAGGACCGGATCGAGCACCTGGACGCACGAGGCGCCCGCGAGCGCCCCGACGAGCGTGGCCGCGATGCCCAGCCCGCACTCGCGCAGAGACACCACGTCATTGCGCACGTAGTGCACGCTCGCGGACACCGAACCGAACGAGGCCTGGAACTTGTTCGTGCCCAGCGCGAGCGGGACCGGCAGGCCGAGGTTGAGCAGCACCGGCACGGTCAGCATGCCTCCGCCGCCGGCCATCGAGTCGACCAGGCCCGCGGTGAAGCCGGTGGCGAAGAGCAGGGGGTAGGCCCAGGCCTTCAGTTCGGGGACGTGCAGGGGCATGGCCGGAGGCGCGGTCTCAGCGGTCCTTCGAGTACGGCGTGCCGATCGACCTTGGCGCGACCGACTTCCCGACGAAGCCCGCGAGCAGCAGGATCGTGAGCGCGTAGGGCAGGGCCACGATGATCTGTACTGGAATCGTCCCTACAAGCGGCAGGGCGACGCCCTGGAGCCGGGCCGCGGCGGCGTCGGCGAACGCGAAGAGCAGGCAGGCTCCGAGCGCGGGCCAGGGCTTCCATTTGCCGAAGATGAGCGCCGCGAGCGCCAGGTAGCCCTTGCCCGCGGTCATGTCGCGCACGAAACCCGCCCCGGCCGCCGTGGACAGGTAGGTGCCCGCCACCCCGCACAGCGCGCCGGAGACGAGCATGGCCTGGTAGCGCAGTGCGTTCACGGATACGCCCGCGGTGTCCACCGCGTGCGGATTCTCGCCGACCGCGCGCAGGCGCAGCCCGAAGCGCGTGCGGTACAGCACCCAGGCCGAGAAGGGCACCAGCGCGGCGGCGAGGTAGACGAGCAGGTTGTGCCCGCTCAGGAGCTGCGCGTACATCAGGCCGGGAAACGGCGCCGCATGCGCCGCCTGCCGCGCCCAG
>JAJXYI010000255.1:0-5342 GCA_021780625.1 bacterium
GCGAGCGTGAAGCTGCCAACCCGGGCGAGGGTTGAGAAGGCGAGCAGTTGTCGGCTGTCCAGGAGGGAAGGCATGGAGATTATCACTGCCGGAACCGCAGTGACGCGGCCCGCAGGCATCGGAGTGTGAGCAGCAGTAATTGGGCCAATTCCCACAATTCCTAGCAGGATCGCGCCGCCTTTTGGTTGCAGTCCCGTTTTCAACCCGCCTGAAATCGGCGGATGCCAGCCACCGCCAACATAGCGCGCCACCTCCCAGCGATGGCGGAGCGCCGTCCCACGGCGTCCGCCGTGAAGATCCCTCGCGGGAGGACCCGCGCCGGCGACATCGATTATCTGGCGCTGAGTTTCGCCGAGCTCAACGTCGAGGCAGGACGCTGGCAGGAACGGCTCACGCGCGCCGGAGTTCGACGAGGGGACCGGACGCTGGTGATGGTGAAACCGGGCCTGCCGCTGATCGGCTCAGTCTTTGCCCTGTTCGCGATGGGAGCCGTGCCGGTGATCATCGATCCGGGCATGGGCCTGAAGTCCTTTCTCTCCTGCGTCGCCCGCACCCGTCCCCGCGCGGTGGTGGGCATTCCCATGGCGATGCTCGTCAGCCGGATCGCGCGCAAGGCGTTCCGGGGCGTGCAGGTCCGAGCGGGAGCCAGCGCCCGGCTCGACGCGCGGCTCGGCAAGACGGGCCCGGGGACCGGCCTTTCCGTGGCCGACACGGGAGCAAACGATCCGGCGGCCATCCTATTCACCAGTGGCTCGACCGGCGCTCCCAAGGGCGTGTGCTACGAACACGGGCTGTTCGAGGCGCAGGTGGGCCTGGTCCGAAGCACCTACGGGATCGAGGCCGGCGAGGTCGACCTTCCGCTGCTTCCCGTCTTTGCGCTGTTCAATCCGGCCCTCGGAATGACGACGATCGTGCCCGAGATCGATCCGAGTCGCCCGGCGAGCGTCGACCCGGCCCGGATCGTGCAGGCCATTCACCAGGAGGGAGTCACCAACTCCTTCGGTTCCCCCACTCTCTGGTCGCGCATCGGAAGCTATTGCGTGGAGCAGGGCATCACCCTGCCGACCCTCCGCCGGGTCCTGTGTGCGGGAGCGCCCGTGCCGGCGCGGCTCTGGGCAGACGCCCTGCGTTTTCTGCCGAAGGGGCGCATGCACAGTCCTTACGGGGCGACCGAGGCCCTGCCCGTAAGCAATGCGGTCCAAGGCGAGGCCCAGACCGAGTCTCTCGAGGGGGCGGACGTCGGGATGCCGATCAAAGGCATGCAGGTGCGGGTGATCGCGATCGACGACGGTCCGGTAGCCCGCCTGTCCGGAACGCGCGAACTGCCGCGAGGCGAAATCGGCGAGATCATTGTCCGGGGTCCCGTGGTGACCAAGGCCTATGATGCCCTGCCGGAGGCGACCGCCGCGTCGAAAATCACGGACGACTCGGACGGCGCGCTGTGGCACCGCATGGGCGACACCGGATTCATCGACGACCGGGGATGCCTTTGGTTCTGCGGGCGAAAGGCGGAGCGGGTCATCACCGCGGACGGCACGCTGTTCACCGAACCGTGCGAGCGGGTCTTCCGCACGCATCCAAGAGCCCGCCGATGCGCATTGATCGGGATAGGTCCGAAGGGCCGCCAGAGCCCGGCGCTCGTCGCGGAGGCCGATGTTCGTGACTCCTCGGACGCTCGGGATCTCGCGCGGGAGCTGAGGACGCTGGCGCTCTCGCGGCCCCAGACCGAACGGATTCAGATCTTCTACTTTCGGAAACGTTTCCCCGTGGACGTGCGACACAACGCGAAGATCCACCGCCTGACTCTCGCAGAGTGGGCACAGACGGCAACCGGCTACCGCTCCGAACCCAAACGATGAGCGAGCACCCCACCCCTGGGATGAACGATCCCGTCCTGGTCACCGGCGGCACCGGCTTCCTGGGCAAACGCCTCGTGCTGCGGCTGCGCGCCCAAGGCCGGCGCGTGATCGTGCTCGCCCGCCACGTCTCGCCGGAGCTCGAGGCGGCAGGGGTGCGCTGTGTGACAGGTTCGATCGAGGACGCCGCTGCGGTCGATCGGGCCGTGCAGGGCGCCGCGACCGTGTTTCACGTTGCGGCGAAGGTTGGAGTGTGGGGCCCGAACGAAGCCTTTTTCCGGGCGAACGTGCTGGGCACGCGGACGGTGATCGACGCCTGTCGCCGGCATGGCGTGCGGCGTCTGGTTCACACGAGTACTCCGAGCGTCGTCTACAACGGACTGGATCTTGCGGGCGCCGACGAGACGCTCCCGCTCACGACAGCCTGCCCCTGTGCGTACCCGGCCACGAAGGCCCAAGCCGAGCGCGAGGTGCTCGCGGCCAACGGCGCCGACCTGGGCACCGTCGCACTGCGGCCGCACCTGATCTGGGGCCGCGGCGATCCGCATCTTGTCCCGAGGATCCTGGCCCGCGCACGCGCCGGGCGGCTGCGCATCGTCGGTAGCGGACGCAATCGCGTGGACATGGTGCACGTGGACAACGCCGTCGACGCCCATCTGCTCGCCGAACAGGCACTCGCGGCCGCCCCGTCGGCGGCAGCCGGTCGTGCCTATTTCATCACCAATGGCGAACCGATTGTGTTGTGGGAGTGGATCAACTCCCTGCTCGCCGCCCTGGGTGAGAAACCGATCACGCGGCGGATATCCCTGGGACTCGCACAGGCCGCTGGCGCTGCGTGCGAGGGAGCCTGGAGCGCGCTGCGCCTGCGGGGAGAGCCGCCGCTCACTCGATTCGTGGCCTCCGAGCTGGCCAGGGACCACTGGTTCTCGATCGCAGCGGCGCGCAGGGACCTCGGCTACGAGCCCAGGATCTCAATGGAGGCCGGCACCCGGGACCTGATCGCCTCGCTGACGGAGGTTTGAGGCGTGCGAGGGGAAAGCGGCGGATTCGACTCCTCTTCGAGTTTGCCTTTGCGACGCCGCTCGCTCCGTTAATCCCCACGCGGCCCCGTCGGCCGACCTTTTCCCATGCGCACCGTCCTCCTACTGATCGCGTCAAACATCTTCATGACCTTCGCCTGGTACAGCCAGCTGAAGTTCAAGTGGTTTGAGGGCAAATCGCTGCCGGTCATCATCGTCAGTTCCTGGAGCATCGCCCTCCTGGAATACTGTTTTGCAGTGCCCGCGAACCGCATCGGTTACATGTCGGGCGAGTTCACGGGCTACCAACTCAAGATCATCCAGGAATGCGTCACGCTCACCGTCTTCATCGGCTTCGCCTGGTTCGTGCTCAAGGAGCGACTGACCTGGAACTACGCCGTGAGCCTTCTGCTGGTCCTGGCTGCGGTGTATTTTGCCGTCGGCGTGAGGCCCGCGGGCAAATGAGTCGTGGCGCCTGCGACGCCGGAAAACGCCAACCCGTGCTTGCTTCAACACGCCACCCGGTGTCTCGTTGCGCCCCTCGGCGCCTCGCGCCCGTCCGGGCCGTCGCGCACGCAAGCCGCGCCCGAAGGGTCGACGAGGATTAGCCTTGTAAACGCCAATTTATTTTTACTCTTTTAAGTTTCAGCCACACACCCCTCAACCTCGACCGATTGTCCCATGTCCAAGCCCGCCACCACCAAAGCGGCAGCCCCCGTGGCCACCGCTGATCTCGCCGCCCGAAAGAATCTCGAGCTCGCCGTCTCTTCGATCACGAAGCAGTTCGGCGAGGGCTCGATCATGCGTCTGGGCGACGCACACAAGATGTCCGTCGAGACGCTTTCGACGGGCTCGCTCGCCATCGACCTGGCGCTCGGCGTGGGCGGCCTGCCCCGCGGACGCATCGTGGAGATCTTCGGGCCCGAATCCTCGGGCAAGACGACCTTCTGTCTGAGCGTGATCGCCGAGGCCCAGCGCCGGGGCGGCCTGGCCGCATTTGTCGACGTCGAGCACGCGCTCGACCCGAAGTACGCCCGCATCGTGGGCGTGAACCTCGACGACCTGCTGGTTTCTCAGCCCGACAGCGGCGAAGACGCGCTGAACATCGCCGAGACGCTGATCCGCTCCAACGCAATCGACGTGATTGTGGTCGACTCGGTCGCCGCGCTCGTCTCGAAGGCCGAACTCGACGGCCAGATGGGCGATGCGACCGTCGGCTCGCAGGCGCGCCTGATGAGCCAGGCGATGCGCCGCCTCACCGCGGTGATCAGCAAGAGCAAGTGCATCTGCATTTTCACCAACCAGATCCGCGAGAAGATCGGCGTCATGTTCGGCAATCCCGAGACGACTCCCGGCGGCCGCGCGCTGAAGTTCTTCGCGAGCGTGCGAGTCGACATCCGGCGCAAGGACCAGATCAAGACTCCCGAGGGCCGGGTCATCGGCAATCGCACCAAGGTGAAGATCGTGAAGAACAAGGTCGCCCCTCCGTTCACGGAGTGCGAATTCGACATCATGTACGACGAGGGCATCTCGCGCATGGGCTCGGTCCTCGACCTCGGACTGGAGCACAAGATCCTGGAGAAGAAGGGCGCCTGGATCTCGTTCGAGGGCGAACTGGTCGGCCAGGGCCGCGATGCCGCGAAACAGACGCTCAAGGAGAAGCCCGAACTCGCCGAGAAGATCACGAAGCTCGTGCTCGAGAAGGTAAACGTCACCGGCGGCCAGGCGGTCACCGGCAGCGAGGAGGAGAAGGAGAAGGAAGACTGAGTCTCCAGCCTTCGGATACGCTTTCAAGGGCGGTGGAGCCGACGGCTCCCCGCCCTTTTATTATGCCCGGGCCGGGACACGGAAAAACCAGAGGCCAGAAGGCAGAGGGCAGAGATCAGGTGGCCGAGGGTGGATTTCTGGATTTCGGAATTTCCGAATGTCAGAATTTCCCTCGCCGTCGCCCGCCTTCGATTGCGGCAATTCGGATCAACGGCGGTCCGAGCCAAAGCCCTCGGCGCGGTCCACGATGAACTTCGGGCGGGCGCGCACCTCCTCGTAGATGCGGCCGATGTATTCGCCGAGGATGCCCACGCTGATCAGCTGGATGCCGCCGAGGAAGAGAACGAGGATGACGATCGTGGGATTGCCGGAGGCGAAGGTGAACCAGCCCATGAACTTCGCCAGCGCGTAGAGCACCGCGAACAGGAACGAGCCGCCCGCCAGCACGAAGCCGGCCTTGGTGCTGAGCGTGAGGGCGAAGGTGGAAAAGCAGAAGATGCCGTTGAACCCGATGCGCAGCGACCCGAGGAAGCGGTTGTAGTTGGTCTCGCCCGCAAAACGCGCCGGACGGTCGAAGGGGATGATGCACTGCCGGAAGCCCACGATGGCGACCATGCCGCGCAGGAAGCCGTGGCACTCCTTCAGGCGGGTCACCTCGCGCACGACGCGCCGGCTCATCAGGCGAAAATCACCAGATCGA